>CAZRHW010000152.1:0-6291 GCA_964599785.1 uncultured Bacteroides sp.
GAAGAACCTGAAATATTAACGGATGATGAAAAATTCCAAAATAAAAAATCAGATGTTCTACTGAGACAATCTGACTTGTCTAAGGATGAAATTATTTATACCATGTATAATAATTTCGGACAGGTGGTTTATACGAATAGCACTCTAGAAAGGACAATTCAAATCGATATTACAGGTTTACAAAGAGGGCATTATATTTTGAAAATAATCCATCAAGACGCTGTTTTAACGAAACAGATTCTTATAAAGTGAGAAAAATTACGAATAAAACCTTAATACATGTTATGCCGGATATAAAACATTTCGTGGGGAAATAATTCTCATATACGGCTCTGTAGGTATTGTTGTCCCGGAGTAGCCCTATGACAGTGAACAGGTGGTCTTTTTGGGAAGTATAGGTAAAAGATACTTAAATTATTTCAGTTCAATAAATTGTTCCCTTTCCGGCCCTACACCAATTATTTTTACAGGCACACCTGTTTGTTCCTCGATAAAGCGAATATATTTAATAAGTTCAGCAGGAATATTACCAGCCGACCTGATAGCTGAAATATCTTTTTTCCAGGATTCCATTTCAACATAAACGGGTTCAATATTTGCTTTGATATCAAATGGCATTTCCTGCGTTAAGGTACCATTCACATGATAGGCAGTACAAATTTTGATCGTACCGAAATGGGAGAGAACGTCTGCTTTGGTCATCAGGAGCTTAGTAGCGCCATTGAGCATAATGGCATATTTAAGTTCGGGAAGATCGAGCCATCCGCATCTCCGTGGCCGGCCGGTGGTTGCGCCAAACTCACCACCATACTTGCGCAGCAATTCGCCTGTTTCATTATTCAGTTCTGTAGGGAAGGGGCCGCCACCAACTCTTGTGGAATAAGCTTTAAAAACCCCCATCACTTCACCGATTTTCCTTGGAGAGATACCCAGTCCCGTACAGGCGCCGGCACAGATCGTGTTTGAAGATGTGACAAACGGATAGGAGCCAAAATCGATGTCAAGCATGGTACCCTGTGCACCTTCGGCCAACAGTGATTTGCCTTCCAGTAAATATTTGTTAATGAGATATTCACTATTTACTAACTCGAATTTCTTAATGGTTTCTATGCCTTCAAACCAACCTTCTTCGAAATCTTTTAATTGATAATCGAAGGAGTATTGTTTCAGGATCTCCTGATGCTTATTTGTAAGAAAGTTATATTTTTCCTGAAAGTCAGCACTGATAATATCTCCGACACGAAGACCATTTCTGCCCGTTTTGTCCATATAAGTGGGGCCTATTCCCCTTAACGTCGATCCTATTTTAGTTTTTCCTTTTGCCGCTTCCGATGCTGCATCCAGTATCCGGTGTGTAGGCATAATAAGATGTGCTTTCCTGGAGATCTTAAGCCTTCCTTTGAGATCAATACCCAGTTTATATATGTCATCTATCTCTGCTTTAAAGGATACCGGATCAAGAACAACGCCATTACCGATCACATTGATACTGCCTTCCCTGAAAACCCCTGAAGGAATATTGTGGGAGATATGCTTGATATTATTGAATTCAAGAGTATGTCCTGCATTGGGACCTCCCTGAAACCTGGCGATCACATCATAATTAGGGGTCAGGACATCGACCAGCTTGCCCTTGCCTTCATCACCCCATTGAAGTCCTAGTAAAATGTCTGCTTGCATTGAAAATCTATTAAGGTTCACAGGGGCGTGAAGGTACGAATAATTTGACTATTAATTCCTGAATTAAACGGGGAAATAATTAACCGGTAATTCACAAATTTATTTTCCTTCGGAGTTTGAAGTGCCGTAAATATATAGTGAATGATGGGAAGCCTTAAAATTATTAAGCTCACAGGCTGATTTGATGATTTCATCGATTCTGGGATCACAAAATTCAATAACCTTGCCGGTTTCAATATCTATCAGATGATCATGCTGCATACAATGATATGCTTTTTCGAATTGCGCAATATTCCGTCCGAACTGATGCTTAATGATGAGATTGGAATCCATTAATAATTCGACGGTATTATATAAAGTGGCACGACTGACTCTATAGTTTTTATTTTTCATAAAAATATAGAGCGATTCGATATCGAAATGTCCATCGCGTGAATAGATTTCCTCAAGAATAGCATATCTTTCGGGAGTTTTACGGTGACCTTTTCTTTCGAGATATTCGGTGAATATCTTCTTAACCGTCTCTTTCGTTTCTTCAATGACCATAACTTAGACTAATTAAAAATAAATGTAAAAATATATAACTTTTTTATAATAATAAGCGATTAAGATTGGAAAATAAAGAAATTATTCCTCCATAGACTCTACCCGGTTGACTGATTCAACACCTTTAATTCTGATAAGGTTCATGATCAGGTTGTTCAGGTCGGCAGTGTTGTGGACATACAGATCGATGGTTCCCTCAAAGATACCATCATGGCTGGCGAGGTTAATATTCCGCATATTTACGGAGAGCTCTTTTGATATGACAGTGGTGATATGATTATAAATACCGAATTTATCGACACCCGAGATACTTATTCTGACGAGGTAGGAAAGGATTTTATGGATTGTCCAGTTTGCAGGAATGATACGGGGTCCCTGGCTTGACATTAACTTAATAGCATTGGCACACTTGTTTTTATGAATAATAATTGTGTTATCCTGGGTGCGATAACCGACCACATTATCCCCCGGAATAGGATTGCAGCATTTGGCAAGAGTATATTCCTGTTCCGGTTCATCCGGATTTTCTCTGATCATATAGGCCGATCCGGGATTTATTTTTACCGGTTTAACCGGTTTCTTAATTTCTTCTTTCTTTGTTTTTGATGAAAAGCCGAACTGTAATTCCCAATAGCGTATCCATTTATTTTTTGTATTCTTCTTAAGAATTTTTTTTAAATCATCCAGGGTGATAATTCCGCTGCCAATTTTACTGTATAATTCATCTTTTGAAACGACTTCATATTCGGGCAGCAATTTCTTAAAAATTCTGGAGCTGGGCTTCAGGTTATACTCTTGTAGTTTTTCCTCAAGTAGTTGTTTGCCAATTTCAATCCGGTTTTTGATTTCTGCTTTCAAAGCCGATTTAATGGCGGATTTTGCTTTGGCCGTGATTACAGTATGAAGCCACTCGGATTGTGCTTTCTGATTATCCGAGGTAAGGATTTCCACCTGATCGCCACTGTTAAGTTTATGGTTAAGAGCAACCAGTTTATGGTTGATCTTTGCGCCGATGGCTTTATTACCGATTTCTGTATGGATCTCATAGGCGAAATCAAGAGCAGTTGAATCTTTGGGTAACGTTTTAATTTCTCCTTTGGGTGTGAAAACAAGTATTTCCGATGAGAACAGGTTTAGTTTAAATTCATCCAGAAATTCAAGTGCATTAGAATTTGGATTTTCCAGTAATTCCCTGATCCTTTTAATCCATTTATCCAGTTCGGTACTGCCTGAAGAACCGGATTGTTTATAATGCCAGTGTGCTGCAAATCCCCTTTCCGCGATCTCATCCATACGTTTACTTCTGATCTGGATCTCCACCCATTTGCCAAAAGGCCCCATAACGGTCACATGTAGAGCTTCATAGCCATTTGCCTTGGGTGTGGATACCCAATCCCGGATCCGGTCGGGTTTTGGCATATAGGTATCAGTGATAAGTGAATAAATATTCCAGCATTGAGTTTTCTCCGGGATGTTTGGAAGAGGATCAAAAACAATTCTGATTGCCAGCAGGTCATACACTTCTTCAAACGGAACATTCTTAAGTTGCATTTTGTTCCATATAGAATAAATAGATTTAGGTCTTCCTGATATATCAAATGTGAATCCTGCATTTTCCAGTTTGTTGATGATTGGGAGCGCAAACTTGTTGATCAGTCCCTGCCGTCTTTTTTCGTTGTCCTTCACCTTTGTAACCAGATCCTGGTATATTTTAGGATACCTGTATTTAAGGCTCAGGTCTTCCATTTCGGTTTTAATAGCATATAAGCCCAGCCGATGAGCCAGCGGAGCATAAAGATAGATTGTCTCACCGGACATCTTGATCTGTTTATTAGGCGGCATGGAATCAAGTGTCCGCATATTGTGTAACCGATCGGCTAACTTTATCAGGATAACCCTGACATCATCAGACAGGGTTAACAACATCTTTCTGAAATTCTCGGCCTGAAGAGATGAGTGTTTATCAAAAACATCAGAAATTTTTGTCAGACCATCAATAATAGATGCTATCTTTTTCCCAAAGTGATTTTCAATATCCTCAATACTATAATCAGTATCTTCAACTACATCATGGAGCAATGCACAGATGACCGATTTAGGACCCAGACCAATCTCTGTTGTTACAATCTTCGCAACTGAAATGGGATGAAGAATATATGGTTCTCCTGACTTTCTTCTCATATCTTTGTGAGCTTCAGAGGCAAATCTGAAGGCTTTGCGGATCAAACGCTGGTCCGTTTTCGTCTCACACCTGTTGCAGTTTTGCAAAAGGTCTTCAAACCTGGATTGAATGAGATCTTCTTCCGTTTTAGTCAGGATACTCATAATTTGTTATCAACCCGTTTATCAAGTCCTCCGGGAAAATAATCAAGTAATTGAAAATTTTTTTCAGGTCTGTCGAGGGTTACCCGGAGCCCTGAATAAGCCCGGACATGAATATCTCCGGTTTCTGCGGGATCAAAGGACGAAGAAACTATTGGACCATTGATATTCAATTGCCTCAGGCTGGTGAACTATACAAAGTGTTAAAATCAACTACAAAATTAACGATTTTCTGCTATTCAGCAGAATTTCTATCACGGATAAAATAATGTTATTGTTCCTTTTTTCTCGATAATAATATTTCCCGAAGTAATAATTTTCAGATAATAGATGTAAACGCCAGGTGGTGCGTTTTTCTTACCATTGATCTTTCCATACCAGTACTCATCAGCATTTTTCGTTTCAAACACTTTGGATCCCCATCGGTCATAAACAGCAAAGAAATAGGATTCCGGACGAAAAGTCAGGATCGGTTTGATCCTGTCATTATGCCCATTGTTGTCAGGCGTAAAAGCATTGGGCATGATGATTCCCGGTTCAAAATGAATACAAATCCTGTTACTTTGACTAAAACCTTTAATCCCGTAAAGGTTGTCATCATTTTCTTCAGCTTCGATATAATAACAAATTTCATCACTGATAAGATTATCATTGCCGATCAACAGACCAATATTGTCGGTCAGCCTGTTCATTCCATAAGGCAGGCTATCAATTTTTTCAATTTCACTATTATTGGTAATCCTGTAAACATGATAGTATTTTACTCCCGACAACCACTCAAAATAATTATCCCATTCCAGGGTCACCAGGTTATTTTCTTCAGATGCCCTAAGTATAATGTTACTGGCAAGGTTGGATTTTTTAACGGGATTTTTTTGGGGACAAAGATCAACCGCAGCGAGCTGATAATATGATTTTCTTTCAACTGAAAACACATCATGGATATATGTTAATGAACCTGAGGTAATATTCTCGAATTCAGCAACAGGGATAACAACCTCATTGGGTAAATTTCCATAGAACAATGTAAAATCATTTAATTGTGTATTCTGATCGAAGCTAAACTTAAGCTGTATGTTATTATCCTGGGTTACGGTTGCATAATCTGCATTCATATAGGAAGGCGGATCAGCCCGGTCGGTGGTCAGACAAATCCGGTTGGAGGTGGAAGAGAGAAATTGCGCATGCTCCGCCTCAATATAGAAGCAATATCCTGAATTCTGTTCTGCATTATTGTACACATAGCTATTGTCAGCCTGAGATAAGGATGATATGCATGAATAATTCCCGTCAATATCTCTGATATGGATATTGTATGCATAAAGGTTGGCACCCCAGGCAGAATAAGGTGTCCAGTTGATAATGATCTGATTTTCACAGGAATCATAAATAGTACTGGTGAAGATTGTGTAATGGAAATCTGCCAGCGGACTGGTATCATCGGCATATAACGCAGCGACAGTGTAGGATGCGGAGTGGGAATTTGCTGCTGAGCCCTGATGTCTGTAAGTTGTTACTGATGCATCAAGTGTATCAAGTGCATCAGCTGCGAGGGAATCGGAACCTCCTCTTCCTTCATAGACAACATAGGCCTGAATTCCCTGGGCAGTTCCTGGTTTCCAGCTAATAACAACATCACCTGTTGTTGTATCAACGCTGACGACCTGGATCACAGGAGGATCTGGAGTTGTTCCCTGCGGATACAAACCAAATGGTATTGATATGATCAGAAGAATTAGTATG
>CAZRHW010000153.1:0-6283 GCA_964599785.1 uncultured Bacteroides sp.
GAATGTGTCCGGTTAGCAACTCCCGATCTGCATCGGGACAGGCGGACTTTTCTGTCACATTTTCAACGTTTTTGGAATGTGTCCGGTTAGCAACCGGACTTTTCTGTCACTCCCCCGGTAGGCACAACTGCCGATTGGCAATCGGCAGAACTTTCCCATACCAAAATTTCTTACCTTTGTACAAAATGCCCTGGTATGGAGACAATTGGGAACACACGGGAAACTGATGGGATTAAGGCCGGCAAAAAAGACCGGCTCAAGGAGCTCGCCTGTCTGAACAAGACCACTCAGATCATTAAGGAAGGAAAAGACCCTGATGAAACGCTTCACCAGGTTGTTCAGATATTGCCTGATGCCTGGCAGTATCCTGAAATGGCGATTGCAAGGATAAAATTTGACGGGAAAGAATACAAAACGCATAATTTCAGGGAAACACAATGGAAACAATCCCAGGATTTCCGGACTATCAATGGAAAAGCCGGTGAAATTGAGGTATGTTATCTTCAGAAGTTCAGAGATTTTGATGAAGGGCCATTTTTAAAAGAAGAGAGAGAGCTGATGAATAACGTGGCTGTTATTATCAGGAATTACATAAATGGCATAGAAGCGAGAGAGGTGCTCAACCAGTCGCTTGAGCAATCCCTGGTCCCGCCGGAAATACATGAACTCAAAGAATCCCGCATAAGGCCCCGGCAGCTTTTGCAGAAATTTCTCAACAAGCAGAACGCGAACAGGGATATCTTTCACGACCTGATGCCATTCAAAGTAAAGGAAATACTTCTCGTAGCTACTTTATATGATGCTTTCAGCATTGAAAAGGAAGGAAGATTTACGGATTATATCCTCGGTGAGTATCAGCAGTTGAACCTGACCTCTGCACCCAGGGTGACCGGTGTTACATCTTATGAGGAAGCGGCTGAACAATTAAAAACCAAACATTTTGATCTTGTTATTCTGATGATCGGGTATGATATTAAAACACCTGTTCAGATTGCCCGGATGGTTAAAAAAGACTTCCCTTACCTGCCCATCTATGTATTGCTGAATAATGACAGGGAGATCACCCGGTTCAAGGAAAATTCAGGATATATTGAGGTGATTGACAGGGTGTTTGTATGGAATGGTGATTCGAAGATCTTTTTTGCCATGGTTAAGAGCCTTGAGGATCAGGTAAATGTTGACAATGATACCAGGATCGGGCTGGTGAGGGTGATTTTACTTGTTGAAGATTCTGAAAAGTATTATTCACGGTACCTTCCTTTCCTGTATTCAATGGTACTGGATCAGACACGGAGGATCATTGATGATGTCAGTACGGATGACCTGTTCAAGGTCCTTCGTTTGCGGGCCAGGCCGAAGATCCTACTGGCTGCAAATTATGAAGAAGCAATCAGGATCGTATTGAAGTATAAGGAAGACCTTTTATGCCTGATCACTGATGTCATTTATGAGATGAATGGTGTGAGAGATGAGACGGCCGGCTTTAAGCTGGTGAAACAGGTTCGTTCCATTCTGAGAGGATTGCCTACCATTATCCAGTCGTCTGATCTCCGGAACATGCACAAAGCATTTGAACTGAAATCATTTTTTATTGATAAAAATTCCGAAACGCTGACACAGGATATTGAGGGCTTTATGAAACATCACCTCGGTTTCGGAAGTTTTACATATAAAGATTCATCCGGACGTACCATTGCGGAGGCGAAATCTTTGAAAGAATTTGAGAATCAGATTGATACGATACCAATTGAATCACTGGTATACCATGGCAAAAGGAATCATTTTTCTATGTGGCTGATGGCCCGTGGTGAAATTAAAATTGCCAGGATGATCAATCCGGTGAAGGTATCGGATTTTAAGACTCCGCTCGAATTCAGGAATTATCTGAAATATGTTATCAGGAATTACAGAAATGAGACCAATATAGGAAGGATTGTAAATTTTGAAGAAACGGCCATCCTTGATGAAACGAATATTGTAAGCCTGGGGGCAGGGGCACTGGGAGGAAAGGGCAGGGGGCTTGCCTTTATCAACACCCTGATCTACAACCTGAATTTCGGCGATATTATTCCGGCCCTGAAAATCAGGACACCTCTGACCATGGTGATTGGCACAGATGAATTTGATCTTTTCATGGAGAAGTACAACCTTTATGAGCTTATCTATTCGGGTGAGGATTATGCCGTGATCAAGGAAAGATTCCTTGCCGGAAGCCTGTCGAAAAGCCTTGAGAAGAAATTGAGATCGATTCTCAAACTGATAAAAAAGCCCATCGCTGTGCGTTCTTCAAGCCTTCTTGAAGACAGCACTTCCCAGCCATTCTCGGGCGTCTTTGCCACCTACCTTCTTCCGAATAACCATGAGGATTTTGATACACGGTTAAATCAGGTTATGGATGCTATCAAACTGGTATTCGCTTCTATTTATTCCGATAATGCAAGATCCTACTTTGAGGCTATCAATATCCGGATTGAAGACGAGAAAATGGCCATCATTCTGCAGGAAGTTGTGGGTAATCCGTTTGACCGGTATTACTATCCCCATATCAGTGGAACAGCCCAATCCTGTAATTTTTACCCCGTTGCACACATGAAGCCTGAAGATGGATTTGCCGTTGCTGCTATCGGGTTGGGGCAATATGTTGTGGAAGGGAAAAAAGCGTTCCGTTTTTCACCTACCTATCCGGATATACAGATCAGCACACCTGAAGAACTGCTTGATATATCACAGGTTCAATTTTATGCCATAAACATGGATAACGAGGGGATCCAGCCCCTTTCTGTTGGTGAAGATGCGACCCTTGTCACCCTTGATATCAGTGTAGCTGAAGCACACGGGAACCTGAAACACTGTGCTTCGGTCTATGATGCAGATAACGACCGTATTATCCCGGGGCTTGATAAATACGGCCCCCGTATCATTGATTTTGCCAATATTCTTAAATATCAATATATTCCGTTTGCCGAAGCGCTTGAGCTGGTATTAAATTTTATTAAAGAGGCACTGGGTTATCCTGTTGAGATTGAATATGCTATTGATCTGACCAGGGATAAGCAGGGCCGCGCATCTTTCCATCTTCTTCAGGTAAAACCGCTCGTTGGGAGCGCAGATGATTACCATATTGATCTTGAGAAGATCGATCATGAAAGGATCGTCCTGTTCACTGAAAAAAGTATGGGTAACGGAAAGATTGATGATATCCGTGATGTGATCTATATCGAACCGGACAGCTTTGACAGAACACGGACAATGGAAATGGTGATGGAGATTGACAGGCTCAACAGTGAGATGAAAAAACAGGGACGTCCATATATCCTGATAGGTCCGGGCCGGTGGGGTACCAGGGACCGGTTTATAGGGATTCCGATTGACTGGCCGCAAATATCCAATGCAAGGGTCATCGTTGAGATGAGCCTCCAGGATTTTCCGCTGGATGCCTCTATGGGATCCCACTTTTTTCATAATGTCACCTCAATGAATGTCGGGTATTTTTCAGTGAAGCATGCTTCACGAACCGATTTTATCGATTGGGAGATACTGAAATTGCAACATACAGTGGATAAAACCGGATTTTTCACGCATGTTGAATTCGAAAATCCGCTGACCATCGTCATGGATGGTAAAAAACGTATATCAATTATAACATGGAATAATCAGGTTTCAATTCCGCGCAAATGAATCTTACCAAAAAAACGATAACGAGCCCTACCATCGATTTTGACACAACGGCCTTCAGTATGGTGATGCAGAAAAGGATCAGACAGGTATTGCTGATATGCAGTAACTATGATGCTTTTATGCTGGAGGAGGACGGAAGGATAGATGAACAGATCTTCAATGAATATGTCTCGCTGAACCTTCGCTATCCACCTGTTTTTATCCAGGCCAGCAGCTCCCGTGAAGCTTTTTCGATCCTGGAGAATCAGAAGATTGATCTGGTTATAGAGATGATCAATATCGAGGATATAGATCCCTTTGAGCTGGCAAAGAAAATTAAGGATAAATACCATGACATTCCAATCGTCGTGCTCACACATTTTTCCCGTGAAGTAAGCCTGCGGTTACAGAATGAAGATCTGTCTGCTGTCGATCATGTCTTTTGCTGGCTTGGCAATGCCGATCTTTTGTTAGCCATTATCAAACTGATTGAGGACCGGATGAATGCCGAATATGATGTGGATGTGGTTGGGGTTCAGGTGATCCTGCTCGTGGAGGACAGCATCAGGTATATATCCAGTTATCTGCCAACGCTCTATAAGATAATCCTCAAGCAATCGAGGGAATTCAGTACGGAAGCATTGAATGAGCACCAGCGGATGCTCCGGATGAGGGGCAGGCCCAAGATCCTCCTGGCAAAAACTCTTGAAGATGCTGTCGGTATATTCAATAAGTATAAGTTTAATTTGCTGGGTATCATATCCGATGTATCATTCAAAAGGACTGCCAGGGATTCAGCCAAGGCAATCCTGGGACTGGATTTTTGCAGGATGGTCAGACAGGAGGATGAATTCATGCCTTTCCTCTTTCAGTCATCCGATGCCGGCAATGCCAGGTATGCTAAAGAGCTGAAGGCAGGATTTATACATAAATATTCAAAGAACCTCCTGGTAGAGTTGAATGAATATATCATTCATAACTTCGGTTTCGGAGATTTTGTTTTCAGGGATCCTGATACAAGGGAAGAGATTGCCAGGGTTTCCGATTTAAAGGAACTGCAGCATGAGATCATGAAATTGCCTGACAGGGTACTTGAGTACCACACCAGTAAAAATGATTTTTCAAAGTGGCTGAATGCCCGGGCAATTTTTCCTATCGCCCAGATGTTCAAATATGTCAGGAAGGAAGATTTCAACAATATTGATGAAATGAGATCCTATATTTATGAATCCATTTCAAGTTTTCGCATCAGCAAGGGGAGGGGAGTTATTGCGTCTTTTGACAAGCAGAAATTTGATGAATACCTGATATTTTCCCGGATCGGTGAAGGATCGATCGGTGGAAAAGCCCGGGGACTGGCATTTATCAATTCGATCATTGAAAAACACAGGATCTTTAACCGGTGGCCCGGTGTGGTAATCATGATACCCCGGACAATTGTGCTGAGCACAGATATCTTTGACGAATTCATGGAGGTGAATAATCTTTATAAGATCGCCCTGTCTGACAGAAGTGATGAGTTTATCCTTCAGCAGTTTGTAAAAAGTCACTTACCAAAATGGTTGTTCCAGGATCTCTATACCATTCTTGACGTTGTAAAGAACCCGGTTGCCGTAAGGTCGTCAAGTAAACTCGAAGACTCACATTATCAACCCTTTGCGGGCATCTATTCAACTTATATGATCCCCCCGGCAAGAAATAACCGCAAGAAAATGGTCAACATGCTGGCTGATGCCATCAAAAGTGTGTTCGCGTCCGTTTATTTCAAAAGCAGCAAAGCATATATGGAAGCGACCTCAAATGTGATTGATGAGGAAAAGATGGGAATCATACTTCAGGAAGTATGTGGGAGACAATATGATAACAGGTTTTATCCTGCACTTTCCGGCGTGGCCAGGTCGATAAATTTCTATCCTATTGAACCCGAAAAATCTACCGATGGTATTGCCAGTATAGCTTTCGGATTGGGTAAATATATCATGGATGGAGGAAGGGGTTTACGATTCTCACCAAAGTATCCTAAAAATATCCTTCAATTGTCTTCGCCGGATATGGTTTTGAAGGATACGCAAAAAACTTTTCTGGCTCTTGATATGCGTCCTGAAAGTTTTATTCCATCAACGGATGACGGTGTTAATCTGCTGAAGCTGCCGGTTAAGGAAGCTGAAAAAGACGATGCTTTTCGTTTCGCCGCATCCACATTTGATCTGGAAAACGATGTTATCAGGGATGGACTCCAGGACCAGGGTAAAAGGGTCATCACTTTTTCCAATGTATTGAATCATAACATTTTTCCCCTGGCGGAGATACTCAGCACCCTTCTTGAGATCAGTCAGAAAGAGATGAATAATCCAATAGAAATTGAGTTTGCAGTCAACCTGGATACGCCGGGGGATGGACCTATGTTGTTTAATTTCTTACAGATCAGGCCCACGGTGCTGAATGATCAGGGTCTGCGGGTAGACCTGAGTGCGGTGAAACCTTCCGATACCATCATTTACTCCACTTCTGCAATGGGGAACGGTAATTTCAGAGGATTGCATGATTTTATTTATGTCAGGCCGGAAACTTTTAATGCATCTTCAAGTGAGAAAATAGCGGGCATGATTGAACAGATCAACAGCAC
>CAZRHW010000154.1:0-6282 GCA_964599785.1 uncultured Bacteroides sp.
AGAAATACGTTTATTCCATCTTTAATAATAGCTGCATTTCTTATGCCAAACTATTGGATTAAAAGAAATTATCCTGTCAACTGTTACGATTCTATCCGGCACAAAATTAGTATATTATTTAACAGGAAATGTTACAGCGCATGATGTGGTTTAACAATCTCATAACATTCTATTGAATAATATTAGTTAATTTTGTATTAAGATATTGAATCATTCTCAAATAAAACCTTCAAAAAGGATCGGATTATTATGAATGGAAAATTAGTGAATTTGTCAATATTTTTATTATCAGCAATGTTAATTTTACCTTCCTGCTTAAGGGAAGATCCAATAATTTTAACTGACGGAATTTACATCAAAGGAAAGTCCACTGCTTTTAATGATTTTGACGAAAACGGACTGATGAAGCCTGCCATCAATGAAGTTGATGGCCAGTTAAGAACGGGCTTATACGAAATCTTTATTCCCATCAGCACAGAATCTGAAGGATTCAAAATAATAGATGTTGTTAACAATGTTCAAACAAAAAATGGTCCTTCAAGCCATGATAATATTATCCTGAACGGGGAGAATGGCCAGATAAACGGAACAATACAGAAAGGAATATTTGGCCCGGGTGCAGGTGTTTTTACTGTCCCTGAAAATGGAATTTATCATGTTATTATCGACAAACAAACAAGTACATATGTGATCAGTCCGGTATCTGATATATCTCTCTACGGCCAGGTTACAGCTGAAGAATGGTCTGATACGGAGATACCTATGAGCAGTGGCTTCGATAAAAGTACTATGATGTTTGAAATCACCGGACTTGATTTGATGGAAGGTGAATTCAGATTCCGTTATGGCCATGGTGATAAAATTGAGATTTCAGGCAATGAAGTAAAGGTATTTACATCTTTTGGCGGCCTGCTTTCCGGAACCCTGCCTGCATTTGAATTAAGTATGGGTCCGGGAGGAAATAATTATTCACTGGTGAAAGAACAGGAAGGTACATATACCCTGGATGTTAACTGGACTATCGGAGAAGGTTTTACAGCTCAGATGACAGAAACAGGTTCTTCAGATTACCCGGAAAAGTTATTCATGATAGGTGATGGTATCAGCTCACTTTCAGGAGAGGATGCCTGGAACTGGGATCTTAACAATTTTGAGATGATACCTGCTTATTCCAAACCGCATTTGTTCTGGAAGATAGTATGGTTGAATAATAATGGGGGGATAAGGTTTGCCTCCCAGAGAGGATCGGAGAATGATTTCGGTAAGGATGGTGAAATAGTTAACGAAGTATACAGTATTGGGGAACAGAATGTGCCTGTGCCCGGTTCGGCCGGTTACTACATGGTTGTCGTGAACCTTTACACAGAGCAGATTTCCATTACCATGCCTGCAGTGTACCTGATTGGTGATGCAGTTGGAAGCTGGGATCCGCTGAATACTAATGGCAGGTTTTCAATCGACAACAGTTACCAAATCCTTTATCTTATGAAGTATCTAGCAACAGGTAATAACAGGATGTATGCGTGGCATGACAAGGGTTGGTTCACCAACTGGTGGAATGCGGAGTTCACTATTAATAACGGCGATATCATATACAGAGGCAATGGACCTAATCCTGAATCTTTTTACCTGAATGAAGGAGGCTATAACATTAAACTTAATTTCAGAACGGGAGAAGCACTTGTTGAAAAATGTTCCTGTTCAGGATAAGAAATTTTCAGGATCACCTTGCGTTTTAAAAAAAAATAATTATTTTAGTTCAACTTAAAATTATTCATTTTTAATCTAATTAAAAATTAGATAAAATGATCCTCTATGAAAGTATTGCTTAAATATGCCTGGATGGAGATTAAGCGAAGAAAAAGCCGGACTATTTGGAATATACTTGGTTATGTTATAGCGGTTGCCTTTCTTGTCATAACACTTTCATTTACAGGCACTTCACGTATTGGCGCAAGCACAGCCCTTCAGTATACCGGTGCTCAGTTAGTCGGTTTTATATATGCAATTTCTTCCCATGATACCACGATAAGCTTTACTGACCCTGATCATGAAGGATTATTCATTTATAATAACAGGACGGTACTCTTCCCTTTAGCACTTGTGGATGAAATCAGGAAGTCACCAAACGTAAAAAATGCTGCTCCGCTGCTTACTTTTACTATGATAACCGACAAGTACGTGAACCGTTCATGGATCCTGGCAGGATTTGATCCTGCGGATATGGAGTCTATTAGGATGACAGGTTGTTCTGGCACGGATGTTGTCCAGGGACGACTCATCCAACCTGAAGATACCGGTGTTGTTCTGCTGGAACAAACATTTGCAGATGCTGAACAGTACAGTGTTGATGATATTATCTATCTGGGTGATAAGGAATTAAGGGTTCTGGGTATTCTAAGTCCCGGAACCAGGCCGGCTAAAGCCGATATATATATGCCGCTAAAAGAAGCAACTGAGATATTAAACACAAGAATTAACCAGCCGGTGGAAAATGTGGTCAATGTAGTTCTTGTCGATGGTGCAAATTCGCTTTTAATGAAGAGTGCTATGAACGATGTTAAAGAAATATTAGGATTCAATTCTTCAACAATAGGTTATGGCTGCTTTAATCCTGCCGGCGCTGCAATAGGAATTACAGTGAAGGGCATGAAAATGTTGGGTTTAATTGTTTTTATCAGCATTATGCTGCTCATAGTGGCATCACAGTATTATTCAGTAGTTGAGCGTGGGAACGATATAGGAATATTAAAAGCAATTGGCTGGTCTGAGCGCAATATTATATCTCAGGTTCTTGCTGAATCATTTATTCAATCGCTTCTTGGAGGACTGGCAGGCTGTATGATTGCATTATTGCTTTATACAGCATTTCCTGTCGGTAAATGGCTGGGACTTGATGAATCTTTCACTTCATCGGTTGATCTGATAATACTGTTAGCAGGATATATTCTTACAATATTAACAGGTGCACTGGCAGGAGCAGTTGCAGCCATGATGTCTGCACGTTTAAAACCTGCAGATATACTCAGAAAACTATGAATATGAGCGATTCATTCAGGTATGCCTGGAAAGAAATAAAGAGAAGAAAGCGACGCTCCGCAGGAGCAATACTCAGCTATGTCCTCGTTGGAGCAATCGTGGTGGTTATATCCTCTGTTGCAGGTTTAACACGTGATTCCGCCCAGAGCGTTTTATGGGATATAGGGGCTCATTCGGTAGCTTATATTCCAAGGTTAACCGTACTGGGTTGTTGTATACAGACATATGCTACAGATATTTATGATCCCGACAGAGAGGGATTTGTTGTCAACAATGCCCCAACCAATATCATCACTCCCGATCTTTTGGAAAAAATCAGGCAATCACCCAATGTTAAAGATGCTTCACCCTATCTGATGTTCAAAATCAGGGCTTCTATTGGAAGCGATGAATGGTTATTGGGGGGAATTGACTTTACCAGGCCGGTTGCTCATGCAGCAACCGTGGTTGCCGAAAAACAGGTCGTGGAAGGGAAGTTTCTCAGGCCGGATGACAAAAACCTGGTTATGTTGGAACAGGATTTCGCCTCTATTTATAATCTGAGTGTTGGTTCAGATTTACAACTTGGCGACAGGATATATAAGGTTGCTGCAATCGTGAATCCTCCACTTCGCCCGGGCAAGGCCAATATTTACATGACTTTGTCCGATTTACGGGAGCTGGTGGCAACCAGGCTGGAAATACCTGTTAATAATCCGACAAATGCGGTTTTAGTTGAAAGTAAAGGTTCCAAATACCACGATCAGGCTAAGGCTGATATTGCCAAGATACTGGGACAAAGTTCCCGCATATCCTCATATGGATGTTACCAGCCAGGCATGCTTGCAATGGGTATCAATGAGAACACTGCATTAACAATAACTGCCATTGTGGTTCTGTGTATGCTTTTGCTGGCAATGAAAATACAATATTCTTCCGTGATTCAACGACGGGTTGATATCGGTATCCTTAAAGCTATAGGATGGCGTGACGGGAACGTGGTTTCCCAGATTATGGCCGAAGCATTTTTTTATGCCATAACAGGAGGAATAGCCGGTGTTATCATCGCTTATATTATTGTATATTCCTTACCTGCCGATCTTTTATCAGGAAAGGATACCATTATTCATCCTTTCATATTGGCGGCAGGTTTGTTGCTTCCGCTCGCCGGGGGACTTATCGCTGGGGTGATTTCCTCTGCCAGGGCTGTCAGGATGCAAACATCAGATATACTCAGATCGATATAGAGACAATTGAATCTAAACTTTTTCAATGAGCCATGCTGCGGCACGGTTCATTGAATATTAATATATCGATAATTTTAGTTTAATAATAAAACGAGTTGAATTAGAATTTATATTAAACATCTCTTACTATGAACGATCATCCGATTTTGAAATGCAGCAACATTACAAAAAGTTTTAAAATAAGAGGTAAGCCAATTGAAGTGCTGAAGAGTATTGATCTGGAAGTATTCCCGGGAGAACTGGTAGTGATCAGAGGCAGGAGCGGCCAGGGAAAAACAGTTTTGCAATGGATATTGAGTGGTATTGATTCACCCACATCTGGTGAGATACTGATAGAAGGTATTCCTTATAACAGCCTCACACGAGAAGAGCTTTCAAACATAAGAAGAAAAAAGATTGGGCTGATCTTTCAGAATTTTAACCTGATCCCGTCATGGAATGCTCTTGAAAATGTTGAATCAGCCCTGCTCAACAGCGGATTATCCCCCGGGGAACGTACGCAAAAGGCTGTAGCCATGCTTAATGAAATGAACCTTGGAGAAAGGCTCGATAACCTTCCGATCGAGCTGAGTGTAGGTCAGCAGCAACGTGTAGCACTTGCAAGAGCTTTGATAAACGAACCCTCACTTATAATTGCAGATGAGCCGACAGGAAATGTTGATGAAGAAACTGCCAATGATATGCTGAAAATTCTCATTCCATATGTGAGAGAGAAAAAAAGCGCCATGGTGGTTACCACACACGGCTATTTTGAGGGAGAACACCTTGCCGACAGGCTTTTTCAACTGAAAGATGGTACCATGACTGAAGTTAACACAGATAAAACTACCCCGGCGTAAATACTACCGATACAACCATATCAGCTATTCGAAGGTTTTCATTGACTTACCGCCAATGCCGTATGAAATGATCTCTGATACACGACATCGATTTTCATAGTTGTTTGTGCACAGGAAAAATTCCCTTGAATAAAAAGAGTCGGACGGATGAATTCCGGGTAATCATAATTATATTTGCAGGGAGCTGTGTCATTAATCCAAAAACAACAAAAATGAGAAAGAATTTATTATTATTCGCAATCATTGCCATGGCAGCATTTGGATGTATGGATAAAGAGCCGGCCCGGCTCAGGTTCTGCGCCGATATCCTGCCCAGTGAACCCTGTGTCGGAGAAGATACGATGTTTATAAAGGGAACCGATGTTTGGGCACAGTTACTGCTTAGCCCGGGTTTTGAGGATACCGCAGTGATTGGTAACTTTTATGGTTTCCAGAACGGTGAAAGGGTATTTATAGAAAGCAAGGTTGTTGAACTCAGTGAAGGCCAGCGTATTGTGATGGAAGCACTGTTCCTGAATATTTGCGGTAATTTTGAAGTGGAGTTTCTCGATACACGTGGAAATTTGCTCGCCAAAAAGGGATTTGAGATCTATTGAAAGGGATAAAATTTATCATATCCTGATGTAGGAACCACTATTCCCGGATCTCTCTCAGATAATAAAAAAAAAGAAAGCATCCGCCGCCGGCGGATGCTTTCTTTTTTATATAATAACCCGTTGATGATTAGTAACCGGGATTCTGTACAAGAACACCAGGTTGGAGATCAAGCTGAACCTGTGGAACAGGTTGATATTTATCCATCTCATCAAAGTGGGCATTATTCATGAAGGTCCTTATCCTCAAATCTGCCTGCTGAAATGCATTCAGCGTTTCAGCCATAGGCTGGGAGTTAAGATTAGCAGGAAGGTTATCCCAGCGTCTGAGGTCGAAGAAACGCATTCCTTCGGTTGCAAACTCTAGGCGTAATTCCCACTGAACAGCTCTCATTGCTTCTGCCTGATCAGCAAAAGCAGGATATTGTCCACACATGTAGTTGGCAGCCGGTTGTGTCCAGTCAACATCACCTCCGGTCAGATAATCGGCATCTGATGTGCCTTCACCCCACGGATATACGGATGGGGGAAGTTCATTTATCAGGACTTTACCCATTACAACTTCATTATCGGCACGGTCCCTGA
>CAZRHW010000155.1:0-1290 GCA_964599785.1 uncultured Bacteroides sp.
GTCCAAGGATATCAAATATAAAAGTATGATAGAGTTTTATTGTTTTCTCCAGATCCGCCTCAGTAAGACTCTCATTTCCTGCAAGGACTGAATTTATATCCCTGATGCCATCAAAAAGAAATGAAATGGCTACAGGGCTGTTTATGTCATCATTCATGGCTTCATTTAATCCTTTTTCAATCCTGTCCGGATCAATTGTCGATTTTTCAGCAGGGATGATCTTCCCCAGATTATTCAGTCCTTCCATAAGCCTGTCAAGTCCTTTTGAGGCTGCCTGTAATGCTTCATTGGAAAAATCCAGTGTGCTCCTGTAATGGGACTGCAGCATAAAGAACCTGATTGTCATGGGACTGTAGGCATTGCTGAGGAGTTTATGCGTACCGGTAAAAAACTCTTCCAGGGTAATGGAATTGCCGAGAGACTTACCCATTTTCTGTCCATTCAGCGTGACCATGTTATTATGCATCCAGTATTTTACTGCTTCCATACCCTGACTGGCAACTGTTTGTGCTATTTCACATTCATGATGGGGGAATAAAAGATCCATACCACCACCATGGATATCAAATTTTTCGCCCAGGTATTTCTGGCTCATCACTGAGCACTCGACATGCCATCCGGGAAAACCATCACTCCAGGGTGAAGGCCAGCGCATAATATGTTCCGGTTCAGCTTTCTTCCAGATGGCAAAATCAAGGGGATTCTGCTTATCAGATTGTTTTTCAAGGTTGCGGGAAGCAGCCAGAAGATCCTCAGTTTTCCTGCCTGAAAGTTTACCATAATGATGTTCAATGTTATATTTTTCAACATCAAAATAAACGGAACCATTACTTTCATAGGCATACCCTTTTTCCAGTAACTTCCCTACCAGTTGCTGCTGCTCAATAATATGTCCGGAAGCAAGTGGCTCTATACTGGGAGGGAGGGTATTCAATATTCTCATCATATCATGGTAGCGGTTCATATAATACTGTACCACTTCCATCGGTTCCATCTTTTCAAGCCTGGCTTGTTTGGCGATTTTATCTTCTCCTTCATCCAGATCCTGTTCCAGATGCCCTACATCAGTAATGTTCCTTACATAACGGACCCTGTAACCAAGGTGTGTAAGATACCGGTATAATAGATCAAAAGTAATCGCCGGGCGGGCATGTCCAAGATGAGGATCTCCGTATACAGTCGGTCCGCAGACATATAAACCGACCGTTGGAGGATGAAGAGGTTCAAATATCTCCTTTTTACGTGTTAAGGTATTATATAAAAAGAGTCTGTTCTTCATGATTGAAAATT
>CAZRHW010000155.1:1390-6281 GCA_964599785.1 uncultured Bacteroides sp.
TTTTTACGTGTTAAGGTATTATATAAAAAGAGTCTGTTCTTCATGATTGAAAATTGAGAGCTCTCTCTGAATTTTATCATTTACTTCAAAATTACTAATAATTTTCAGCGGTGTGAAATCTAAAGCAGGAAGTTAGTAGTTAGAAGTTAGAAGTTAGGAGTGGATTTCATTGATTCAATATAAGATCTTCAAAACCTTTTGATTTCTCCATAATTTTTAAATTTAGATTGATAATTATTTAATAATCTGGGGGATAGAATTTATACTCCTGACTTCTAACTTCTGTCTTCTAGCTTCTGATATAACTAATAAATTAAAGTAAAATAATGAATCTTTCTATTGCAAGTAAACATTTATTAATTTAATGAAAAATTTATTATGGCCAGAAAAGGAAAAAAGAAAACTCCCGGCACATCTTATAACCGTGAGGCATTAACCAATGCAGTAGTTGGGATTTTTACGAACAATCCTACCCAGACTTTTAATTCCATACAAATAGCCAGGAAGCTTAAGGTCACGGATACAGTGACAAAGCACAGGATCGATGAAATCCTGAAATTTCTTAAAAACCGCGATGAGCTGCTGGAAATATTTACCGGGAAGTATAAACTTAAATCCAGGGGAGGATATATTTTCGGAACTGTTGATATGACTCAGTTTGGGTATGCTTATATCCAGTCTGATGCAATAGAAGAGGATGTTTTTGTTTCACGTAATAATCTTAACCAGGCGCTTAACGGGGATTATGTGAAGGTATACCTGTATGCCAGGAGAAAAGGAAAACGGTTGGAAGGAGAAATAGTACAGATCATTGAGCGGGCAAGGAAAACTTTTGTTGGGATTGTTGAGGTTTCCGGAAATTTTGCATTTCTTAATTCCGGAACAAAAGAAATGCCTTATGATCTGTATATTCCTCTTGATAAACTCAAAGGGGCAAAAGATGGGGAGAAAGCCATTGCGATCATAACAGCATGGCCAAAAAGCACTAAAAATCCGACAGGAGAAATTATCGAGGTGCTTGGTGAACCGGGACAACACGAAGTTGAAATGCATGCTATTCTTGCTGAATTTGAATTGCCATGGAAATTTCCTGTAGAGGTTGATCAGGCAGCGGAAATGATCAGTGACAGGATTACAAAGCAAGACGGCACCTCGCGAAGAGATTTCAGGGATGTGCCAACTTTTACAATTGATCCTGCGGATGCAAAAGATTATGACGATGCCCTTTCACTGAGACAGCTGGACAATGGTAACTGGGAGGTTGGTATTCATATTGCCGATGTATCACATTATGTCAAATCAAAATCAATAGTTGATCAGGAAGCCTATGAAAGAGGCACATCAATTTATCTTGTCGACAGGGTTGTACCTATGTTGCCCGAACGTTTATCAAATAATATCTGTTCCCTCAGGCCACATGAAGAAAAATTATGTTTTTCTGCTGTTTTTGAAGTGAACAATAATGCAGAGGTATTGAGAGAATGGTTTGGCAGGACAATCATTTGCTCTGACCGGCGTTTCAGCTATGAAGAAGCCCAGGATATTATTGAGCAAAAACAGGGGCATATGAAATCCGAGATCCTTGAACTTCATAAATTGGCACAGAAATTAAGAGCCGAACGATTCAGGAATGGTTCTTTTTCCTTCGAAAGAGTGGAAGTAAAATTTGAGATTGATGAACAGGGCTATCCATTAAGGGTCTTCTGGAAAGAGAACAAAGAATCAAACCAGCTGATTGAAGAATTTATGCTGCTTGCCAACAAACGGGTTGCTGAACTGATTGGGAAACCTAAAAGGGTAAAACAACCGCAGGATAATAACTTTTCACCACCAGCCAAGACCAGGGAAAAGACTTTTGTTTACAGGATACATGACAAACCTAATCAGGAAAAACTCGAATCATTTGCATGGTTTATCAGACGCTTCGGCTATAGTCTGAATATGGGGAGTAAAAAAAATATAGCCAATTCAATCAATAAGCTGGTTGAAGATGTAAAAGGGAAAAAAGAACAAAACATTATTGAAAACCTTGCTATTCGTACCATGGCAAAGGCAGAATATTCCACTATGAATATCGGCCACTATGGCCTGGCTTTTCAGTATTACACGCACTTTACATCGCCTATTCGCCGTTATCCCGACCTGATGGTTCACAGGTTACTGGATCATTATTTAAATAACGGGGATTCGAAAAGTCAGAAAAAATATGAATCGAGATGCAAACACACCTCGGAAATGGAAAGAAAAGCTATGGAAGCTGAATGGGCATCAATAAAATATAAGCAGGTTGAGTTTCTGGCTGATAAAATCGGGGAAGTTTATGATGGAGTTATTTCAGGTGTGACGGAATGGGGATTGTATATTGAACTTATTCATTGTAAATGTGAAGGAATGATTTCCCTCCGGGATTTATATGATGATTTCTATGATTATGATGAAGATAATTACTGTATAACAGGAAAAAAGACCGGCAGAAAATTTCAACTTGGAGACCAGATTAAAGTAGAAATTGCCCGGGCCAACCTGGCAAAAAGACAATTGGATTTATTTCTCGTGGATGAGTAATACCTGTCGCAGTAAATATACATGCATACACATTGAACCAGAGTATAGCAATCCTGCAGCGCTCATGATTTTTCTGCAGGGTTTTGAGAACTGTCTGTTTCAACTTCTTCCGGATTTACAATTTCTGCCGATCTGAAAAATCTTTTCTGGAAAATCAGAATAACAGCAACACCTATTGTAATTGAGGAATCGGCAATATTAAAAACAGGCCGGAAAAAAATAAATGTCTGCCCACCCCAGAATGGGAACCAGTCGGGCCAAATGCCTTTAATAACAGGAAAATATAACATATCAACTACCCTGCCATGGAGGAATGAGGCATACCCTCCATTTTTCGGGAAAATTTCTGCAATACGTCCCCAGCTATCTGTAAAAATGATACCATAAAATGCTGAATCAATAATATTGCCGATAGCTCCTGCCAGGATAAGAGAAACACTGATAATAAGGCCGGTATGAGCTTTATTTCGAATAAGATGTCGAATGAAAAATGCTATGCCGATCACTGCAATAATCCGGAAAAGACTGAGACTGATTTTTCCGAATTCTCCGGGAATATCCAGCCCGAAAGCCATTCCGTTGTTCTCGGTAAAGTGCAGGATGAACCAATTACCAAAAACATGAATTTCCTGCCCCAGCATCAGCGATGTCTTAATCCAGATTTTCAATAACTGATCCAGGATCAGTATAGTGAATATCAGGATTAATGATTTTTTTGTGATAGACATGTTATTTTTTTCGGGAAAGGCAAAGATAATATTTTAATGAAAAATGACCGGAAGAATAATAAATTACATCCGATCATAATTATTCAAAACATATCGCTGGTTATTGCTGCTGCTGTTTTGCGTCGATACTGAGCGTGGCATGTGGTACAGCACGCAACCTTTCTTTGGGGATCAACTTGCCGGTTACACGGCAAATACCGTAGGTTTTATTCTCAATTCTGACCAGGGCGGCCTGCAGATGCTGAATAAATTTTTGCTGGCGCTGTGCCAGTTTACCGGCTTCTTCTTTAGAAAGGGTTGCAGCACCTTCTTCAAGCACCTTAAAGGTCGGGGAAGTATCCTGTGTATCATTGCTCTCACTTTGGGTGATAGCATCTTTTAATAAATCGTAGTCCTTTTTAGCTTTATCCAACTTGGCCAGGATTATTTGCTTAAATTCCTCCAGTTCATCGTCTGTATATCTCGTCTTTTCTCCCATGGCTCGTAAATTTTCGCCAAATATAAGAAAATTTAGATAAATGGAGTATGTTATTAAAGTTGTTGCAGATTAAACACGAAGCCAGGAATATCAGGTAACTGTCAGGAAACTTTTTCAATTTTTAACAAAGTTGTTATATCATCATCAATTTCCACCTTTCGTGAATTGGCCTTATCCAGTTTGTCTGTAAGCAGAACTTCTTTCGCAAGTGTCTGAGAACCAATATATTCTTTATGTTTTTCAATGGCTTTGTTGATAGCGTCATGTTTCTGAATATGGATGATGATTTTATCTGTCACATCAAAACCACTCTCTTTCCTGTAGTTCTGTATACGATTAATAAATTCCCTGGCAATGCCTTCGAATCTGAGTTCCTCTGTAACAGAAATATCAAGGGCTACGGTCAGGTCCCCTTCACTTGCTACAAGCCAGCCAGGGATATCTTCAGACAGGATTTCAACATCATCTAATGTGATTGTAACACTTTGCGCTTCAGCTTCAAGCGTAAAAGTACCTTCTTTTTCAAATTTTAGGATATCTTCATGAGTCATCCGGCTGATGGCAGCAGAGATCTCCTTCATTAATTTACCATGCCTGGGCCCCAAAACCTTAAAGTTAGGTTTTATCTTTTTTATCAATATCTCACTTGAATCAGGGAGGTATTCCAGCTCTTTTACATTGATTTCTGAAAGGATGAGGTTTTCAACTGCTTCAATCTTTGTCTGGGATTTTCTATTAAGGACCGGGATCAGAACTTTATTCAACGGCTGGCGGACTTTAATATTGACTTTTCTTCTTAGTCCAAGCACGAGAGAAGAAATTTTTTGTGCGATGGCCATCCGATCTTCCAGTCCTTTATCGACAAGAGATTCAATATAATCAGGGAAATCTGTATGATGAACAGATTCGAGGTCGAATTTACGGGAAACCTGGTTGAGATCGGCAAATAACCTTTCTGCAAAAAAAGGTACAAGCGGTGCCATAAGCCGGGCAATAGTCTCGAGACAGGTAAATAGCGTCTGATAAGCAGAAAGTTTATCTTTGGAAAAATCACCACCCCAATAGCGCTTTCTGTTTAATCTGACATACCAGTTGCTCAGGTTTTCGATAACAAATTCCT
>CAZRHW010000156.1:0-6272 GCA_964599785.1 uncultured Bacteroides sp.
CGAGATTTCGAATTTCGTTTTTGTTTCGATTCTCGCTGTTTCGAATTTCGTTTTTACTCCTACTCCTTATCCTGTTTAAAATTTAAAAATCCTTAATTACTCTTTCTGCAAATTCTTCCGAAATATAATTATCCCAACTCAGACACACCTCTGTTGCAAAATCCACAGCCGTTTCAATTATTTTCCGCCATTGACCTTCAGAAAGTTTGTTCATCATGTTTTTTGTGATATTATCCCTGATCAGGGAATAGATAATACCTGCATTAAAATTATCTCCTGCACCAATTGTACTAACAGGCTCAATCTTCTTTACCCCGAACCGGAATATTCCGGACGGAGAATAAACTGTAACTCCCTGTTTATTAGCTGTATATATCAATATCGGGCAATAATCTTTTACTTTTCTGTAGGCTGATTCTGAATCATGAACGCCAAAAATATTTTTCATATCTTCATCCGATGCCCTGATAAAGTCAGCCAGCCGGAAATTCTCCATGATGAGGGGGCGCAATTCCTCCAGTTCATGCAGATGAGCAGTCCTGAAATTGGGATCATAAAGGATAATCGAGCGGTTTTTTATGGCAGTACGGACGAACCTGATCAGGTTGGGCCTGACAGCCCTGGTAATGGCATAAATGGAACAGAAGGTTACAATATCATCCTGAGCAGTTATTTCCGGCACATTACTCAGCCGTTCAGGCGGGAAATCCTTATAAAATGTATAGGAGGCATTGTTTGCTTCATCCAGGAACGCAAGCGCAAGCGCCGATTTACCATTTGTGAAACGGCTTACATAATCAGTAATGACATGATTATTTTTAAGAAAGGAATCAATCAGGTCTCCCACCGGATCATTTCCATATTCACTGATAAAGTTCGCATCCAGTCCCAATCTTCCAAGACTAACCAGGCTGTTTAATGAAGAACCTCCCGGCTTCGCTGCCCTGGGCTGACCATCTTTGAAGATAATATCCAGGACCGTTTCTCCTATACCGTAAATCTTTCTCACTTTGAATTTTATTTATTAATAACAAGTTGTTGTTTCAGGTTGTTTCAGGTTGTTTCAGGTTGTTTCAGGTTGTTTCAGGTTGTTCTTCAAATTATTAAGCTTATAGACTACTTCTTGAATTTAGTTCCTGCGAAACCGGATTTTTTTAAATAAGTCATCATGTTCTTAATTTTTGTACTAATATTTAACAATCTATCATATAAATTCTGGAATTCATTTTCGTCTATATATTTTTGATCCAGTGATCTATATAATTGTGACCGTGTTTCACCGGATGAACCTTTTGCAATTGACAAAAATTGATTGAATTCCTTATTTCCATCACGTTCAAATCCTTCGGCAATATTATCCATTATTGATCCTGAAGATCTCCTTAACTGATCAATCATGCTAAAATCAAATTTAATAACCTCTTTTTTGGTTATTTCATAAACTTCTCTTGATATATCTCTGGCTAATTGCCATATCTCCAGATCTTCAAATCTCTTAATCGTACTCATTTATAAGATTTTTAAATTTATTGAATTGAAATACTAAATTAACCAAATTTACATAATGCCTTATGGAACAATATGGAACCATATGGAACAATATGAACAATAGAAACAATAATTTCTATTAATTATTTTACAAGTCGTGATATCTGTTTAAACACGTCGGTTCCGGCGAAACGGGTCAATTCAAACAGAACTGATTCATAGGTAGTAATGATGGCCCCTTCCTTCCTCATTCTTTCAACAGCAATTTTTTTATCCCTGTTCTTTCTTGAGGAAATACAATTTTCAACCACGACAGGTACGTAGTCATTATCCAAAAGGTCAAGTACAGTTTGAAGTACACACACATGTGCTTCGATTCCGGCTATGATGATATTTTTTCCCCCAAGCTGGCTTAATCTCTTCATAAAGGCCGGTTCATCGCAGCAGCTAAATGATATTTTTTCAACCGGTGCATAATTTCCGATAGTATCAGAGATGGATGGTATGGTCACCCCAAGCCCTTTTGTATACTGCTGGGTCACAATAACAGGTATATCAAGGATCTTAAGGCCCTGAATTAAAATAGCTGTATGGGCTATAACTGATTCATACTTATAAATATGAGGTATAAGTTTTTCCTGGATATCGATGATGAGTCCGGCTGTCTGCTCCTTAAGTATTCTCATCTGTGAATAGCGAATTTCTTGATTTTAATCCCAGGTAACCTCCATGATGGCGTTTGGCATAATCGGCAGCAGTGAATCCTATCTTTTCCATCATCAGTACAACCAGGATATCACCGATCACCGTCATGGTAGTAGTCGAAGTTGTCGGTGTTAATCCAAGGGGACAAACTTCATCAGGACTTCCGGTATGAATGACCACACTGGCATGTTTGATCAGTTCTCCCTGCATGTTTCCTGTTATAACTATTACCGGAAGATGATATAATTGCCTTGATAGCGTGATAAGTTCAATAATTTCCCTGGTCTTTCCTGAATTTGATATAAGTAGCAGGATATCATTTTCCTGAATAACACCCAGATCTCCGTGCTGTGCATCGCTGGGATGAAGGAAAACAGCAGGCGTACCGGTGGAGCTGAAAGTTGTTGAAATGTTTACGGCAATCTGTCCGGCTTTCCCCATACCACTGCAAATAAGTTTGCCTTTTCTTTGATGAACATGTTCATAGATTATTTCGGAAGCTTTATAAAAGGAATCATTCAGGGGTATGTTTAGAATAGCCCTTGCTTCACGTTCAAGCAGGTCTTTAAGACGGTTTTCCATGGTGTCATATCTTGGAGGATACAAATTGTTCCAGTTTGATCAGATCGGCAGTAAATCTCCTGATTCCCTCAGCAAGTTTTTCTGTTGCCATAGCATTCTCATTGAGCATCCAACGGAATGTTTTTTCATCAAGTGAAATTTTCTCAAGGATTTCATTCTTAGCTGATTCAGGGTCCAGTTTGCGTCTGAGAGCACCCTCCGTTGTTTCAAGCTCCTGAAGTAAAGCAGGCGAAATTGTAAGAAGGTCACATCCGGCCAGCTCAATAATCTCTTCAGTATTCCTGAAGCTGGCTCCCATTATCTCAGTTGTGTATCCGAATTTTTTATAATATTTAAATATCTCATGAACGGATTGTACACCGGGATCTTCAGGACCAGGTATATGATCCACTCCCCTGTCCTTTTTATACCAATCATATATCCTTCCAACGAATGGAGAAATCAATTGTACACCTGCTTCAGCAGAGGCTATAGCCTGCGGCAAGCTGAATAAAAGTGTCAGGTTACAGTGTATCCCTTCCTGCTCCAGCACTTTTGCAGCCTTTACGCCCTCCCAGGTTGATGCAACTTTGATCAGTATCCTGTTCCTGTCAATTCCCTCCTCCTCATACAATATGATCAGGGTCCTGGCTTTTTCTATGGTTCGTTCAATATCAAAAGATAACCTGGCATCCACTTCAGTTGAAACCCTCCTGGGGACAACATTAAGAATCTCTTTTCCAAAATTGACTGCTACCCTGTCAAGACAATGCTGCAACCGTTCTTCCCTGCTCTTTGCCTTCTTGTGAGCATATGTCAGGGCATCTGCAATCAACGGATAATACTGTTCATGCTGTGCAGCCGCATAAATTAGTGAGGGATTTGTAGTAGCATCAACCGGTTTAAATTTTCTGATACTTTCAAAGTCGCCTGTATCTGCGACTACTTCAGTGTATTGCTTAAGCTGCTCCAGCAAATTCATTTCTGAAATAATTTTAAAATCGAATTGTAAATATAGATATTATTTGATATACTCCCCTGATGATATTTCTTATGTTTTCAAGGTTTGGATTTAATTATAAACATGCAATACCAATGGTTTTTACATGCCGGCTTAAGAACTAAAAAATATTTTAAATTTTAACCATATACCTTATTTCTGTTAACTTTATATTTTCCTTTTCAAAAAGAACTTCGATGAAATCAATGATGCTTACCGGCATTCGCGAAATGGATATGAGGGAGGTTCCTGATCCCATGATCGAGCACGATACTGATGTCCTCATACGTATGGAGTGTATCGGCGTTTGCGGATCTGACGTACACTATTATACAACCGGGAGGATTGGCAGCCAGGTGGTGGAATACCCTTTTCCTGTCGGACATGAAGGTGCCGGGACGGTAGTAAAAACAGGTAAGGCCGTCAAACAAATTAAAACCGGTGACCGCATCGCGATCGATCCTGCCATGCCCTGTGGAGAATGTGATCAGTGCCTTGCAGGCCGTCAGCATACATGCCGGAAACTCAGGTTCCTTGGTTGTCCCGGACAAGCCGATGGATCACTTTCAGAATATATCGTCATACCAGAAAACAGTTGCTATCCTGTTCCCGATCATATAAGTTTTAACCAGGCAGCCTTATCCGAACCGCTGTCGATCGGTATTTATGCCGTGAAGCTCTATGGCACTCAGTTGGTTAACAAAAACATCGGAATCCTGGGATGTGGACCTATCGGGATGAGCGTTCTATTTTCCGCAATTACAAAGGGCGTTGAGAGGATATACGTGACTGATAAAATAGATGCACGCCTGGAACTGGCAGAAAATTCCGGAGCATACTGGACAGGCAATCCTGAAAATAAAGACATTGTCGGATCGATCACTGAAAAAGAATCCCTGATGCTCGACGCTGTTTTTGAGTGCTGCGGAGAGCAGGATGCTATGGATCAGGCTGTTGAATTGGTTAAACCCGGTGGTAAAATCATGATCGTTGGAATTCCGGAGTTTGACCACTGGACTTTCCCTGCCGACGTGATCAGGCGCAAAGAGATCTGTTTACAAAATGTACGCCGGCAGAACGAATGTGTCCAACCGGCCCTTGATATGATAGCGAATGGCAGTATTGATGTGGAAAAGATGATCACACACCGTTTCCCCTTCGACCGTACAAAAGAAGCATTTGATATGGTGGCGGAATACAGGGATGGAGTAATGAAGGCTATGATAGAGTTCTAGGATTTAAATACGTTTAGGGGATTTTTTGGATGAATAGAATAATGAATGATTGGAATAATGGTGAATTGGTAAATTGGTGAATTGGTATATTAGTGGGTGTGAGTGGGAGTGTGGGATTTAATGAAGAATGGAATGTTAATTAATGACTAAAATTTAGAATTTAAAATGCCTAAAATTGGTGTGTGAGTAAAGAGTTTGAGGAGATTTTAAACCATTTCAAATTTTAGCTCATTTTAGCTCATTCCTCTATTCCATTCCTTTAAAGTTGTACAAAAATGAATCATATAATCTCAATTCTTGAATCATGAATCCACTTGCGGGAATCGGATTGATCGCACTTGGCAGTATCGGGGCTGCAAGCTTCTATGTACCTTTTAAAAAAGTAAAAAAATGGGCCTGGGAATCATACTGGATAAGCCAGGGACTCGCCGCCTGGATCATTGCACCGTGGCTTTTTGCCCTCTTTACAGTGCCGGATGGTACATTGTTAAAAATCATCGCTGACTCCCCTGCTTCTGCAAAATTGTTGGCTATGTTATTTGGTGCCCTCTGGGGAATAGGTGGATTGACATTTGGTTTAAGCATTCGTTACCTTGGTATTGCTCTGGGTCAAAGTATAGCCCTTGGCTTTTGTGCTGCTTTCGGAACCCTGATTCCACCTGTTGTGGCCGGTGATCATCTTTTCAGTTCAACCGCCGGAATTCTTACTGTTGCAGGTGTCGCTATCTGTCTCGCCGGTATTACCATTATAGGGTATGCAGGTTCATTAAAGAATAAAAATCTAAGCGAAGAAGAAAGAAAAACGGCTATTAAGGAATTCGCTCTGAAAAAGGGATTGACCATAGCCGTCTTTTCAGGTATCATGAGTGCCTGTTTTAACTATGGATTTGAAACAGGTATGCCCATCAATGAAGTCGCCAGAAAGTATGGTACAAATGAACTGTTTCTGAGCAATCCGACACTGATTTTTATACTCCTGGGAGGTTTTATTACGAACTTTATTTATTGCGTTTATCTGAATATTAAAAACAAAACAGCAAAAGATTATTTCTCTGTTAATGCCGGGACTTTTTTCAATAATCTGTTTTTTACTTTTCTTGCCGGTCTCCTGTGGTTCCTGCAATTTCACTTTTTCGGAATGGGGAAAAGCCTGTTGCCTGAATCAATGGCTGTTTTTGGATGGAGCATCCTGATGGCTTTAAATATATCATTCAGCAATATTTGGGGAATAATCCTGAAAGAATGGAAAGGGGTCGGTATCAGAACCATGATGGTATTGATCA
>CAZRHW010000157.1:0-6236 GCA_964599785.1 uncultured Bacteroides sp.
AAATAGTTTTAACGGCCTTTTTTTGAAACCGTTAATTTCTTTATAAAGAAGCCCAGAAGAAGAATTGTTCCCATAATAATGATAATTAGCGGAGAACTGGTCAGGTCAAGCTTCAGAGACATGTATAATCCTGCACATGCTGATACAATACCTGCACCAAGAGCAAGTAATATTCGCCGGCTCCATTCTTTTACGAACAATGCTGAAAATGATGCAGGGATTATAAGAAAAGCGAATACAGTGAGGATACCACCAATACGGATAGCTTCAATGATGATAATCCCAAAAGTAAAATAAAACAGAAAATCCCATTTTCGGTATTGTTTTGTTCGTTGGGATTTATCATGATAAATTTCAGTTAATTCAATAAAATGTTTCCGGAAGATGAAGTGAAATCCACCGATGATAAAGACTATAATTATTAATCTGCTGAGTCCCGGCACGGTGGTCCATAATAATGTTCCTATCATAACATCATGCAGGTGAACATCTCCGCCTGCTGCTTTGTCGAGGATGATGACAGTTGCGGTTGTGGCGAATGCATATGCAATTCCGATAAATGCTTCAATCGGAACCCGTATTCTGGGATTCCTGAGATAAGTAAAGATAATGGCTGCGATCAGGCAGAAAAGCAGGGAAAAGTTATAGGAAATTAGTTCCGAAAAATGAGGGCTGATCGTGAATGCGGCTATCTCATGAAGTTTATGCTCTATAAATAATTCCATTATTCCACCAAGAGCAGCAACCTGGGCCAATGCAATATCGATAAAAATAATCTCCCGTTTGATCACATGAATACCAAAATAAGATGTAATCATAAGCAGTACCAGACTGGCCAGAAGCGGGACTGATAAAAATTGAAATACCTGATGCATGGATAATTATGTAAGAAATTTATGAATTTGATATAGTTAATCTTATAAATGCCAGCAAAAAAACAAGCAATCCCAGCAGACAGACAATCGCCGGTCCGTTCGAGATATCAAATGAGTATGACAACAGTATTCCGGCCATAGATCCCATGATCCCGATAACCCAGCTCCAGATTATTCTTCCGCGCCAGTTACTAACAAAAAGTGTTGCAGCTGCTGAAGGAGCGATCAGAAGGATGAATACGAGAAAAATACCTCCCACCAGGACTGATTTCACAATAACAATTCCGAACGTCAGATAGAACAGCAGGTCATAGGCCTTTTCCCTGAATAGATTGTTTGATTGCTGATTGTTTTTTGAAATATTCTTGAAAATTTTTCCGAATATCAGATGGATCATACCTACAGCGGCAAACAACAGAAGGCACTTAAGTACTTTATCCCATGTCACCCAAAGAATGTTACCTGTGATTGTTTTTGTAATATAATTTGAACCTCCGGGAATTTTTTCTGCGAGTAACAATACTAAAGCCAGCCCCAGACAATATATGATCCCTATAATAGCTTCCTGGGGTATGACAGGATTCCTGCTTTTAGTAAGGGCGAACCCGGTAATAATCAACAGGGTAAAGACATAGGAAATGAGTTGAACCTGGAAAGATTCTTCAGGAAATCCGAGAAGTAACCCGATCATTGTACCAAGTGCTGCGATCTGTGCAATGGCAATATCAATAAAGATAATTCCCCTGCTGAGGATATGTGTGCCGAAATAACCAAGCATCCCGGCCAGGATAATACCGGCTGTGAACGGAGTGGCTAAGAAAAGTATGTTTTCTTTCATAATTGATTATTGGATATTTTTATTTATTTGTTCAATCCAATAATCAACGAGCTGAAAATTATCCTGGATTTCAGCGATGCCTCCAACAAACAATGGCAGAAAAAGCGCTTTGATTCCGGTTTTGTCTTCGATCATCTGGGGAGATTTTTTTTCAAAATAACTGGCTACCAGCATTAGCTTTATTTGCTGATCATTAATTAACTGGATCATATTCTGTACATGCTTCGCTGATGGGGGAATTCCCGGTTTCGGTTCGATATATCCGATGACCTCCAGTCCAAAGGTTTCTGCAAAATAAGCCCAGTTTTTGTGATAAGCAATTACTTTTTTACCACGAAAAGGCATCGCCTCTTTAAGCCAGCCACCCAGCTTATTGATAAGTTTCTCTCCCTGATAATCTCTGTCCAGAAAGGTAAAAAGGGTTTTATTTTCAATCAGTTGACAAAGCATATCGCCACCGAAAAGATCAACCAGCTCGTTACCGAAAAGTGCCCTGTTAACTTTGTCATTAAATTTCTCAAGATTTGCCTGGTAATATGCTGAATTTGAAGGATCAACTTTGATCAGGCCGGTAGTAATATTTCTGGCAATGATTTTCCAGTTCAGGGGACCGGTATTGATATGGGGATTTCCCATTAAGTGTATATCTCCTTCGGTACGGTCGGCTTTTTCCACTTTCTGAAGTATTTTTATGCCATCAGACACGGAAACAAAACCGATTTCCCCATCCATGATTTTGGGATTCCTTGCTTTATCAAGTATCGTTGTCGACCAGACTTCAAGGTCCATACCTGTAGTGATCCAGAGATCGGCTGTATTCAGCATCATAGCATAGCTGGGTTTGGGAGGCACAAAGTGAGGATCCTGCTCTCCATGCGCAATATATTGAATGTTCCCATGTTCTCCTGCAATAAAACCGGCAATGGAAGCATAATCGGAAAATGAACAAACTATGTTAAGTTTGGAGTTACTTCCGCCCTGATTACTGTGTTGATATTGTTGCTGCCCGTTTGTTGGCAGATAACTTGCTAAAAGGATAATTACCAAATAAGCTATAAAAACTACCTTCGTTTTTTTCATATTTTCAAATTATTGTAAGTTCAATTTAATCTTGACAACCCCCCATGCGGGTTTACCTGTTTCATCCAGGTCATTTCAGTTGCAGGTTGACAACATGTGATTAATATGCTTCATGTTTGTGCGGCCCCATGGCCCAGACGACCTGAATAATGAAAGAATGATCACTGGGGTAGGGTCCTGTTAAATCTGTTCTGGCTATTATTTCCCGGTAATTATACTGGTACTGGAATCGTGTAAATACAAATTCACTTTGCCAGAAATCAAGGCAAACTGTAAAATCCCATTCATATTGTGAAGGATCGTATGGGATTTCAGAATAACCAATCCGTCCGCTTACCCAGAGTCTGGCACCAAGCTTGTTCTGTATACTGGAATAAAATCCGATACTTCTGTAATATCCATCCAGGCACCCCTGAAAACTGTACATGAACTCGTTTTTCCAATCGATTGTCCTGTATTTTTCTCTCCCGACAGGTGCCCATTTATAGGTAATTCCGGCACCGGTTACATAAGTATTGTATATACCTCCCGGCTGGTCATTTCTTCCGCCTGCCCCACTGATACGAAATTCAAGATAACTGCTGGGGGAGAGGTCATAATAGTTCAGGAATTGTCCGGTAATAAAAAATTCACCAATTGATTCGGAGGTAAAACTCTGTTTATTGCTTCCCATAAGGACTGAAAATTCAATGTTTGTTGCATGGGAAAAAAACAAACTTGGTAACATGATGTTTGACGCAAGGCCAGCTCCTTTGAGACCATTTGTTCCAAAAAGGTTAATAAGTGCCTTTGGCCTGTCGAACTGTGGAAGAGCATGATCATGATAACGATTTAAAAAACCGAATTCAGGATAAAAATAACCTGCCTTCAGGTTCATGTTCAGGGGAAGGTTCAGCCATTCAAGGTATACCTCATCAACGTCAACTCCTTTACCGGATGTTGACAGAAATCCTTTTCCCCTTGTAAATGGATCCAATGGGGCAATGAGTGATAATTGAGCTTCCCTCAGGAAAAAGCCATTATTGCCATATACAATGTCACCAGGTTCATTCATATTGGCACCATTATGAGTGCTAAGTCCTGCGAAAAAGTCTACCCCGAAACTGATATTAGGATTCAGGCCCTGCTGCTGCCGGGCTCCACTGTAGTATCTTTTCGAGATATCCAGTTTCTCTTCTTCAGGTTGCATTGAAAGCTTTTCAGCTTCCTCAAGAAGTGTTTTGATTTCATCTTCCTCCCGCTGGCTTTTCAATTCCTGTTGAAGTATTTGTAGTTCACTTTCAAGGATTTCCATCCTGATCAATAAACTATCTTCCGTTTTCGTTTGAATTTTCAGGGTATCCTGGGAAAAGACAGGAATGGAGGAAATAATAAAATAAAATGATAAAATAATTTTATAATTCATTACTTATTCTTTTAGGGGAATAAGAATTGAACAATGATTTTTAAAATTTGGGAATTTCGTCAGGAACTAAAGAAAAACAGGAGGAGGAGCATGATAATTCATCACATAATAATGCTCCCTGACAGTATATGGAGACAGATAATAGAAAGTTACTATTTGAATTTTCGTTGTCAGAAAAAATCCAATAAAAATAAATGTCAGCAAAGTTAGCGGGTGACTTATAAGATCAAGAAGGAACAGTTCCCCCTTGGTGTGATTATGACCCGGATATGGATTTTTTTCACCGGTATTTTTATCGAAAGGATGGGCATGTGAAATGACTATGCCACCTGTAAGAATATGTGTATGGGTATTGACGGTAGCATTCGTTAACAACCAGATTAAGGCAGGTAACAGCAATAAGCTTAAATGCTTCAGATGGTCATTTGTGAACTTCATAATCCGGAGATTATCTTTCATCGAGCATAAATATAGAAAAAATGTATTAAAATAACACGACTTCGAAATAAACTTAAAGCCTTCTTATCTACATACATGAAAAAATTCATGATTGATAAGGTAATATTTATGATTGGTATATTTAAAAATCAATATCAGTGGTTTGATCACACAACGGGTTAATGATTTAATGATTATTTTTATCAGGTGAATCTATTAATTAACTCAAGTTGCCAGTTACAGGTTGCAAGTTGTTAAAAATCAACGCATTGCAATTTGAATATTAATTCTGAATAAAGATATTGATAAATTATAATTTAATTAATGTTCTGGTTTATAACATATTAACATATAACTTATAACGGATAACCAGCAACTTAGGTCAATTAGATAAATTTTCAATCAAATGATTCTTTATATATTACTAACCTAAAAATAAATATCATGATTAAAGAAATCTTGGCCAGAGATCTTAATCCGGAGCAATTCATTCATGAAAAAGTTAATGAAATAAAAGACACCGTAGGTAATGGAATAGCCATCAATGCCCTTTCGGGAGGAGTGGACTCATCCACTGTTACGATGATTGGTCACAGGGCTCTTGGTGACCGGCTTAAAACAGTATTTATAGACAATGACCTGATGCGACAGGGGGAGCCTGAAGCGGTTGCTGCTTCCTTCCGGAAGCTGGGTGTTAAAGTCGAAATTATTAACGCAAAGGAAGATTTTCTTGCGGCACTGAAAGGAATCACTGACCCTGAAGAAAAGCGTGAAGCCATTACCCAAACTTTTTACAAAAAGGTTTTTGGCCAAATCGTAAGAGAAAGTGGAGCAAAATTCCTACTCCAGGGAACCATTCTGACCGATGTGGATGAGACTATTGCCGGCATCAAACGTCAGCACAATGTATTCGAACAACTTGGCATTGATCCGCAGGAAGCGTTTGGTTACCGGATTATTGAGCCTCTCATTCAGTTACGTAAAGATGGTGTGAGAATTGTGGGGAAGGCACTCGGGCTGCCTGAAGGCTCCTTCGCTCGTATTCCATTTCCCGGTCCGGCACTTGCAGCAAGGATCATCGGTGAAGTGACAAAAGAACGGCTGGACACTGTACGCAAAGCAACTGCCATAGTAGAGAAGCTGCTTGGACATACAGATGCTTTTCAGTATATGGCCATTCTTCATCATGACCGGGTTACGGGGATGCGTGATGGTAAAAGAGATTATGGGCAGCAGATTGAAATACGCTGCTGGGAAAGTACCGATGCACGTGTGGCTACACCTACAAGATTGTCATTCGAAATCCTGGAAAAACTTGCTGGTGAGATTATTAATGAAGTCCCTGGCATTGTGAGTGTTACTTATAATATTGCACCCAAACCGCCTTCAACAATTGAGGCAGTGTAAAATATATTTTTTTATATTTGCGCACGCATTGGGGCATTAGCTCAGTTGGCTAGAGCGCGTGACTGGCAGTCACGAGGTCAGCGGTTCGACCCCGCTATGCTCCACAAAGCCCAACAGCCAGCCGGTTGTTGGGCTTTGTGGTTGTGCGCCCGGCATGGGCGATAGCTATAGGGTGAAAATCCCAAACGCACCT
>CAZRHW010000158.1:0-3636 GCA_964599785.1 uncultured Bacteroides sp.
CGCACACCTCCATGGTCACTGCCTTGCCGCATTGGGGGCAGGTAGTGTCCAATTCGTCGGAGAACATTTCCAATTCATGGCCGCATTCAGGGCAGCGGCATTCAACCGGGGTCACATTTCTCCCCTCTACGGCACACCCCTTCAAGGGCCTCTCCTCTTCTTTTGGCATGATTCCCTCCTTCCCCATTTGGATTATTCATTGCGGGGTAATCTCGCGTGCAAACGTTGTAACGTTCCCCTTCGTTCGTTATTCGAAGGCCATCTCCGGCTTCCAGACCTTCCAGACCTTGCCTGCCAAATCAGGACTGGGTTTTAATGTCGCCTTGCCCGGCTGCCAGCCCGAGGGGGTCACCTCCCCTGTCTTACGGACGTGCTGGAACGCCTGGACCTGCCTGATCATCTCTGCCACATTGCGGCCGACAGGAGGTGTTACGACCTCCATCGCCTGTATGACGCCGTCGGGGTCGATGATAAAGCGGCCCCGGATGTTGACGCCCCCTTCCTCGTCGTAGACGCCGTAGACTTTCCCAATCCGTCCGCCTGGATCGGACATCAATGGAAAAGGCACGCCGCCTGATACCATCTTGGAAAGCTCCTCCTCCTGCCAGATCTTATGGGAGAAGCGACTGTCAACACTCATCGCCAGCACCTCAACGCCCATCTTCTTGATTTCCGGATATTTGACGGCAACTGCCGTCAGCTCTGTCGGTCAGACAAAGGTGAAGTCCCCGGGATAGAAGCAGAGGATCACCCACGTGCCCTTATAGTCTGAAAGCTTGAGAGGCTTAAATCCCCCTCCGATAAAGGCGATGGCCTCAAAGTCCGGGGCTGGTTTGCCGACCTGTGCTATCATTTTTGGTTCCCTCCTTTGTTCCTGCATCGGTGTTGCTGCTGTTTCTTGTTCCGGCATGATAGGTCCTTTTGCCGATGCCACGCATCCTTCTTGTTCTTTAGCCATACATACCCCTCCCTTCATTGTTATCGATTATGAGTGAGAGAGTCTCGGTCTGTTCCGAGGGTGCAGAATGAAGAACGTTGTACAAAGATATTGCAGAGTATCATCCCTCCACCCTCGGCCCCCTCATATTTGAGCACGATTTGTAACTATTATCTATCTCGTCGTCACCAACGATATAACCTTTTGGACGAAAAGGAGCCCTTATGAGTAATAATTATGTTATTGTCACCAGGAGATGTAAATAGGACCTTAGTCCAATACCGGGCTAAGCCCCTCTGGGGTAAGGTTACGTCAACTCTTTTTTCTTATGCCTCTTCTTCTTGTTTCTTCCAGAGGCAGAACAGCTCCTCGGCATGGTAGTGGCACTGAACCAGCTCCCACCCCTTCTCCCCTTCTGCATTCAAAATGTTCTCAAGGGACCCCATCTTCTTTTCCTGAAGGTCATGGACGAGACAGTCTCCTTTATCGTCACATTCGATAACCCTTTCGGGCTCTGAGGGCATATCCCTCAGGCTGTGCGTGCTTGTCTTATAACGCCATCGTGCCATCGTTGTATTACCCTCCTTTACCGTGTTGGCAGGTAGGACAATAATAGGTCCCCCTGCCGCTTAGTTTTTTTCGCTTGATTGCCTCCCTACACCTATAACACGCTGCGCCCTCCCGCGAGTAGACCGATAGGTAGTTTTGATGCTCCCCTTCCTCCCCGAAGAGATCGCGCCAGTCCGAGACCGAGGTGCCCCGGCAGGCGATGGCCCTTATGAGGATCTTGCCTGTGGCTTCCACGATTCCCTTCCATTCATCATGGGAGAGGGTATTGACCCTGCGCCACGGGTCCATCCGGGCTTGATGGAGGATCTCACAGGCATAGATATTACCGATGCCCGTTATGCGGCGTTGATCCATGAGAAACGTTTTGATCGGGAGCGTGCGGTGTTGGGCCATTTCCTCCAGATAAGATAGATCACCATCTTCAAGGGGATCTTTCCCTACGGGGATGCCGTTTTCCTTCTTGTGAACGGTCACGGTCGCAAAGCGCCGCGGGTCGATGAGGGAGAGCCTCCCATGGGGAAAGGAGACCACCAAACGGGTATGTGGTAATAGCTCATCGCCGTCGTGCTGCCACAGGAGTCTCCCTGTCATACGAAGGTGAAGCACAAGAGAACGATTCCCCGCCAGCTCTATAGCCAAGACCTTACCGTGGCGTCGTATCCCGCTGATCGTTTTCCCCGCAATGCCCTTGAGGGTACCGAGCTTGGCGTCGATGACGCGGGTTTTGGTGATCGTCGCACCCACGGTTACCTGACGCAGTTGGCGGCGAAGGGTCTCTACTTCAGGGAGTTCCGGCATGATGCCCCTCCTGGAGACAGGCGGCACAGATGCCACGCATATAGAGCCATACCTCGTCGATCTTATGGCCATCCAGCCGCCCTTCTTGCTCCAAAGGGACCTTTTCCACGTCCACGTCATATATCCTACCGCAGTGACGGCAGAGGAAGTGGTGATGAGGCTCGGTCTTATAGTCGTAATGGGCCTTGGTGCGCTCGATGGTGATCTCCTGGATGAGTCCGTGTTGTTTCAAGAGGTCAAGGGTGTTATAGACCGTGGCACGAGACAGGGCAGGATACCTCTCTCGAAGTGCTTGATAGATCTCCTCGGCCGTGGGGTGGTATATGTTGTCGTGGAGTAGGTCCAGGACTGCGGACCGCTGGATGGTCAGCAGTATCCCTTTCTCTTTTAGTTCCGCCTTCTTTTCCTCTAAGGTCATTTCTCCCACGATAACTCCTTAGCAAAGAACTCATTCTTTGTCAAGAATTAATCTAAAATTCAATTAGTTACAATTTTGTAGGTGAATCTGGATACAGTGTATCGTGAGATCTGGAGAAAAATCAAGACAGGGGGGTTGTACTATCCTCTAAGAAAGTTTTACGCCTCGTCCTGGTCCGGATGCGCCGCTTGCTGATCCACGACCACTGGCCGGGGTACTGTCTGATGTAGGACTCCATGCAGCGGGCAATCTGCTCGGTAATGGTGAATACATCATGCTCCTCATCGCCGCTGAGCGTGACCTCTATGGGGGGATTAACGATGATCTTGTGTCCCCTGTCTCCCTCGTGAAGGATAAAGATGGGGAGGATGGGCGCCCTGGTCTGCAGGTGATAGACGGCCGGCCCCACAGGCAGGGCCATGGTGCGTTCGAGAAACTCCACCAACACCCCTCCTTGTTTTTGGTTTTCATCGCAGACGAAAATGACAATCTCACCTTTACGCAGGGCGCGCATGATCGCTTTATGAAAGCTGATAGGGGAATCGATAATGATGACATTTGATCCTGCTTTTTCCGTCATCCATTTCCACACCCCTGCGATTCGGGGATGGGTCTGGGCACCCAAGATCCAGGTATTGGAAAAACCGCTGGTGTTTAACTTTGCTCCTATCAAGGTGAAGGTACTGAGGTGGGCGGTGACGCCGATCGCACCCTTGCCCTCGGCCAAGGCCTGTTCGAGATGTTCCTTTCCCTCCAGTTCTATGAAGGGGTCGAACCGCGTGCGAAACGTGAAGACGCAGAACAGGGTTTCCATGAACCCCCTGATCATAGTCCTGAAACTCTCTTGGGCTATGCGTTGTTTTTCTTCCTCTGTCAAGGAATCATGGAAGGTGAAAGTGAGGTTGTCCAACAT
>CAZRHW010000158.1:3646-5642 GCA_964599785.1 uncultured Bacteroides sp.
TTTGTACTTTGTGACCAGTCGCCAGCCGACCTTTGTCCCAATCCTTTCTATGATGGTAAAGAGGGTCCACTTAAACGGGAGGAAAGGGATTGTTCGTACGAAGCCCTTCAAGGCAACGCTGGCGAGCCAGTAGCGGCTCTCCCACCACCACCGTTTCCATCCCCGTTTCTTTCTTCTGATCTTCACGATAATCCGCTAAGCCTCAGGGGTATTGGGTGGATTGAGCACCCTTTTTCTCACCCCCCATGCCCCTGCGGCAAAAGCAGCTCCTATCACGGCACCGACGATGACATCGAGAGGAAAGTGCGCCCCCATGTAGATGCGAGATAACCCCACGCTTATGGCCAAGGAGAGAAACAGAGGGGTCCAACGCGGCAGAAGAAAAGAGAGGTAGGTCGCCGCAGTGAAGGCGGTCTGTGTGTCCCCTGAGGGGAAGGATCGATACCACAGGTGCTTGCCCAAAACATGAATCTGTACCTTGCCTGCCTCGATGAGCGGAGCAAATTCGCTCAAGGGGCGGGGCCTGGGGATCGTTTTTTTTAACACGAAGATGGACAGCCCGGCCAGGAGCATGGCGGCGAGAAACCAGGGGAGGTGTTGACGAGCGTAGGGCCATCCTTTCGCGAAGAAGAAGATGGCTACCAATGCGACAACGACCCCCCCGTTCCCCAGCCACGTTATAATATTGGCGAAGAGGAAATCCAGAGGAGGGAAGGACCATTGATTATTGATCCATAAAAAAACCTTTTTATCCAATGTCAGCAGAAATTCCATTGTCCCCCCGGTGGGTCGTGTGAGCGACACCATAACGATATAGGGGGCAAAAGTCAAGGGCGCCCGCCTTGACTTTCCCGCTCTCCTTCTGTTAGATTGACAATTTGAAAAAATGGCCTCCCATCTTCCACCCCATATCGTGCAGAGAGTTCGTCTCATAAAAGACAAAGGTGGAGCTTCCTTCGTTGTCCGGTTGTATCAGCACGAGAAAAACGACTATCCTACTCTCAAGGCATTGTACGACGGTTTTGAGCCCAAGGAGTGGAGCCAGGGGCTCCCCCCTCGTTTGGACGAGAGGAGGGAGGCATGGCTGAGGTATGTAGCGGACGAAGGGATCAACCTGCTCGCCCTCATGGAAGAACGGGTAGTAGGACATGCCGCCCTCTTCGAGATGGAGCGCGGTACAAGCTGCGAGTACCTGGTCTTCGTCCATCAGGACTACCAAGATCGAGGCATCGGGACCGCGCTCACGCAGCTGATGCGCGAGTTGGCTTGTGAGGTGGGATGGAGCCAGATCTGGCTTACTGTGGAGACGAGAAATTTCAAGGCCATCCATGTCTACGAAAAGGTCGGTTTTTGTTTCGTGGGGCCGAGGGATATCGAGTGCGTGATGAGGCTCTCACTGCGAGGGGACGATGAAGGCGATGGCAAGGCCTCGTCGTAACGGGTGGTAGGGGTTTGGCCGACGTACGCGTGAGGCGCAGCAGTAAGCATACTGATCGAGGCTGGGTATGATATTGGGCTCTTTCCTCCACGACGCAAAAAAATATTTTCTAAGCAATCCATCATGGCGGAGCGTCATCCACGAACTATGAAAATACCAATACCCCCTCCCCCTTGACGGGGGAGGGCTGGGGAGAGGGTGGATAGGAAAATAGATGTATTCCCCCTCCCTGCCGCTATGCGGCATGAGGAAGATTATTTTCTAAACAATCCTTCCCTGCAGTAATAGATTCAAAAGTCCCGGCAACGTGGTAACGGGGATACCGGAGGAGTTTCATTGCAGCACCCTACTATGGAAGAGATCTTGGGCAAAAGGGGGCTACTGGCCGAGGGGCTGGACTCCTACGAGTACAGACCCCAGCAGGTGGAGATGGCCGAGGCAGTCGCGCGGGCGCTGCGGGAGGGGGGGAGTTTGATCGTGGAGGCGGGACCGGGCACGGGAAAGACCTTTGCCTACCTCGTCCCCGCCATCTACAGCGGCCAGCGGGTGGTGGTCTCC
>CAZRHW010000158.1:5652-6220 GCA_964599785.1 uncultured Bacteroides sp.
GCACCAAGAACCTCCAGGAACAGATCTTCTTCAAGGATATACCGCTCCTGAGGGAGATGCTCCCCCTCAAATTCTCGGTTGCCTATATGAAAGGGAGGGAGAACTATCTCTGCAGGCGTCGTTTTCAGATATTCGGTCAACAGCCCCTCTTCAGGGTCCTGGAGGAAGCTTCTCTCTTTAAGGAGATAAGCGCGTGGGCCTCGCAGACCCAAACCGGTGACCGCTCCGAGTTGGAGGGGATACCGGACGATTTCTCCACGTGGGCGGAGATATGCTGCAGCCGCGATCACTGCCTCGGGACGGAATGCCCCGAATACAAACGGTGTTTCCTGACCCGCATGCGTCAGACCGCGGCCCAGGCCCAGGTGATCGTGGTCAACCACCACCTCTTTTTCGCCGACCTGGCCGTCAGGGACGCGGGTGGAGAGGTGATCCCTCGGTACAAGCGGGTGGTCTTCGATGAGGCCCATCAATTGGAAGAGGTGATCACGGCACATTTCGGTCTGTCCGTCAGCAATTATCGGTTCGAGGACTTGGCCCGCGACGTGAGCAGGGAGTTGCTGAAGGG
>CAZRHW010000159.1:0-6207 GCA_964599785.1 uncultured Bacteroides sp.
CTTCATTTCATCACCTTCAGCTCCAAGCTGATCTGCCAGTTGAATACATTCTTCAAATTTGGTAATGGCAGCTTCAAAATTTCCGGCATTTACTTCTTCCGCCCCTGCGTTAAATGCGCTGATCACATCAGACAGGGTCTGTGCATGGATCAAAGCTGATACAAACAAAAGGATTGTAAAAATTGTGATCCTGATAAAATCATTTTTCTTGTAAAACATAGCTGTACAATTTTAAAATTCAGTCAATGGTTTGATTTATTGATAAATGTTCTAATTTCTTTGTCTTAAACATACATATTTTGCAGATTTATAAAATAAATATTTTCATGATAAACCCGGTCCAGGGATTGCGCAAAATATTAATATGTGAACTGCAAAAATAAGATTTTATGTTAAAACTGAAAGAATGAGCATCTAAATGGTAACAAACTTTGAAGAAAAAATTTCATTATATACTTCCCGGACACAATCCTTTCTAAAAATGCATAAAAATCTATCTCTTCATTCATATCCGGGGGACGTTTATTGAATGTAATAGTTTAACCCGTAATTTTTATTTATTTTCGCCTGTTATTTCCATGAAATGTCTATCCTGGTTAACAAAATATCTAAACGATATGGGGAACAGCTGGCATTGGACAGTGTGTCATTTGATGTCTGCAAGGGAGAAATTGTAGGATTTATCGGCCCCAATGGCGCTGGTAAATCGACAATGTTTAAGATCATCACAGGATATATCCCGCCGACATCAGGTGAAATCATTATTAATGATCTGGATGTTGTGGAAAATTCCCTTAAGATCAGGAGAATAACCGGATATCTTCCTGAACATAATCCGTTGTATACTGAAATGTACGTAAGTGAATATTTACATCATGTTGCCTGTCTTTACGGTCTGAGAAAGCAAGCAGGAAGGTTAGTTCCCGCGATTATTTCCCAAACCGGTCTTGAAGTTGAACGAAAGAAAAAAATAGGAGAGCTGTCAAAAGGTTTTCGTCAACGGGTCGGGCTGGCACAGGCACTGATTCATGATCCGGAAATTCTTATTCTTGATGAACCAACCTCCGGGCTTGATCCAAATCAGATTATTGAGATCCGGAATCTTATATCTGAACTGGGGAAGGAAAAGACCGTCATGCTTTCAACACACATCATGCAGGAAGTTGAAGCTATCTGCGACAGGGTGATCATTATCGACAAGGGGAAGATTGTTGCCAATGAAGAATCAGGAAAAATAGGAAGTTATATCCATGAATCCTTTCAGACAATCATTGTAGAATTCGACAGGGTTATTTCTACAGAAGATCTTCAGGAAATTCCTGGAACAGACCAGATAAAAAACTTAGATGGAAATACATGGCTGATACAGGCTGTTCCGGATCGGGATATCCGGGGAGAAATATTTGAGCTTGCCGTTTTAAAAGGATTTAAGGTTCTTTCATTGCAGAAAAAAGAGAAAAACCTGGAGGATGTTTTCAGGGATCTGACAAATACATAAGTTTTGGAATTATAAAGTATTATTCTTTACTTCGTAACCTTTTAAAATAAGAGAATGAATTTCCTTTTTACATCAGAATCTGTTTCCGAAGGACATCCTGATAAGGTCGCAGATCAAATATCAGATGCACTGCTTGATGAGTTTCTAAGACGTGATCCTGATTCAAAAGTTGCCATTGAAACACTTGTTACAACTGGTTTGGTTGTTCTTAGTGGAGAAGTGCATACAAACACTTATGTCGATGTACAGCAGATCGCCAGGGAAATTATCAGGAAAATCGGTTATACTCAAGCCGAATATATGTTTGATGCCGACTCCTGTGGGATTATTTCAACCATACATGAACAATCACCAGATATCCGTCGGGGAGTGGAAAGGCACGATGAACTGGAACAGGGTGCCGGAGATCAGGGAATGATGTTCGGTTATGCCTGTACAGAAACTGATGATTATATGCCTCTTTCCTGCCAGCTATCACATATGCTGCTTCAGGAACTCTCAGCAATTCGCAGGGAAAGTAAAACGATGACATATTTAAGGCCCGACTCAAAATCCCAGGTAACAATAGAATATAATGAGAAAAATCAACCCGTTAATATTCATACTGTTGTTGTTTCAACCCAACACGATCAGTTTGATACTAACGATGACAGGATGCTTGGAAAAATTAAAGATGATGTGAAGAATATCCTCATCCCGATAGTAAAATCACGATTACCCGCCAGGATCCAGGAACTTTTTTCTGATAAGCTTATTCTTCATGTCAATCCAACAGGGAAATTTGTGATTGGTGGGCCTCATGGTGATACCGGATTAACAGGCAGGAAGATCATCGTTGATACATATGGCGGGAAAGGAGCACATGGCGGTGGTGCTTTTTCAGGAAAAGACCCTTCAAAAGTCGATCGTTCAGGAGCTTATGCCATGAGACATATCGCCAAAAACCTTGTCGCTGCCGGTGTTGCTGATGAAGTACTTGTCCAGGTATCATATGCCATCGGGGTTGCCAGACCAATCGGATTTTTTGTGAATACCAATGGAACAGCACATATTAAAATAAGTGACGGTGAGATCGCAATGAAAATCATGGATATCTTTGATCTCAGACCGGCTGCCATTATTAAAAAATTTGGACTTAAAAATCCTATTTTTCTCCCGACTGCGGCATACGGCCATATGGGAAGAGATTATTACAAAGATACAGTTGAAATTATTAAAAATAGTAATTGCGACAGGGAAGAAAGAATTATGAAGGAAGTAAATTTCTTTGCATGGGAAAAACTGGATAATGTTGAGGATATAAAAAATATTTTTGGGCTACGTTAGGTCTATTATAATATTCTTTTTAATTCTTCCCTCTTTTTTACTAATTCACACTTGATCATGCCGGGTAAAAAATGGTACGCCATCTATACGAAGCCCAGATGGGAGAAAAAAGTGGCAGAATTGTTTCTTGAAAAAGGAATTGATCACTACCTGCCCCTTCAAAAAGTGCTTAAGCAATGGAGCGACCGGAAAAAATGGATCAGAGAGCCATTATTTAAATCATATATATTTGTCTATATCACACTGGAAGAATACCTGCCTTCATTACGTACACCCGGTGTGGTCAGATTTGTAACCTTCGAAAGAAAAGCCGTAACCATCCCGCCGGTACAGATTGAGGCCATTAAAACTTTTGTCGCTACCGGTGAAGAAATGATTGATGAAACCATTAATGTGAAGATTGGCGACAAAGTTATGGTTACTCGTGGCACACTTAAAGGACTGGAAGGAACACTTGTGGAAATCTCAAAGAAAAAAAGACTGAGGATCATGATCGAAGGAATTCAACAATCTCTCCATATTAAAATACCTGTCTCATATATAAAGGTTACTACTCCTTCCGGTAAATTATAATAATCTTTTCTACGTGATTAATAATTTATTATTCTTATCCGCTCATATCTTTTATAAATAGTCTTACTGTTTCCTGAATAGAATTATTAACCGGAATAAATGTTATTCCGGTTGCCTGTACGATCTTCTCATTTGAATAATATTTTTTTTCATTTGCTGCGGAAATAATTTCCCTGGTTATCAGTCTTTTATTCCCTGTGAGCTTACTTTTTAGCCAGTCGAGGTAACATGCACTACGTATCATAAAAGGTGATGGGATCCTTGAAGGTGAAGGTTTTCCTAATGCCCCGGCAATCATTTCAAGTATTTCCTTATATGACAAATTTTCTGATGTTATCACAAATCTTTCTCCGGAAAATTGCCCATTCATAAGGAGAATCATTGATTTTATCACATCTTTCACATCTACATACCCTGTTATTCCTTCAGAATAATATTTTAAACCTGTCCAAACCTGTTGAATCAATTGCCCGCTACTCCTGTGCCAGTTGCCAGGGCCAATAATAATCGATGGATTTACGATTATTGCATTTAATCCTTCATTAATTCCCCTCCACACCGACATTTCAGATTTGTATTTGCTGATGGAATAATAGGATTGGTTAGCCGGACCAGTCCAGAGCATTTCCTCAGTAATCTTTTCTCCAGTGATGGTGTTCCCGAGTGTCGCTACTGAACTGACAAAACAAAGTTTCCTGATATTGTGTTCCAGACATGCATTTACAATATTTTCAGTCCCACCGATATTGTTTTTCAGAATAGTATGCTTTTCAGCAGGACTGAATGAAACCCGGGCGGCCAGGTGGTAAACAAATTCCATTCCCCTGATAGCATTGTTCATTTCAAATTGATCCGTAATATCCGCATTAATCCATTCTATACGTGATAAAAGATTTTCCGGATCATCTGAATAATACCCGAACGTTCTTTTAACATTTTCAATATCAGAAGCTTCCCGTTTTAAAGCCCTTACTTCCTTTTCTTCTTTCAACAGGTAATAGAGAAGGTGAGACCCGACCAAACCTGTTGCGCCAGTTACAAGGATCATATATCAATTTATTGGATTTACGAAAATATGAATTATTCTTTGTTTAAAGATCAAAAATATAAGTATAGGTTAACTGTGTTTCCCGCAGAATATTTCCTTATGTGAATAAAATAGTTCATTGATTTAACCGATATTTTAACCATTTCATCATAAAGGGATATAAACCTTAAAACCCAAAATGATGAAAAATGAAAATTTAATGAATTCTTCTTTCAGCCGTATAATGGATCCGGGCTTTTTTTCTGATGAATTCAACAGCCACGAGAGTGGTAAAAAGTATGATAAAATACGTGAGTATATGAACAAGTTTATACAAAACCTTAATCGTTGTAAAAATTGCAATACCATACCTGACCAGGTTCATACTCTCTACCTGGCACTCAGAAACCTTGAAAATGTTGAAAAAGAATTAATAACATCTAACTTTGCAGAGGAATTATTATACCAGGAAAAAATAATCGAGGATATCCATTCCTTAAAATTAATGGTTATAAATTATATTCATGATCTTTCCGTAGAATTGAATCATGAAAAGGGGAAAAAGGAATAATGGAATATTGGTGAATGAGTGGTTATTTATTTTGCCACAAAGTCATCAGGCTATTAATTTCGGGTACGAACACTCAAAAGCACTAAGATTAATTATAATTTTCATCACACAATACATGATATATTTTTTTAAATTGCACGACTTGATCATAAATTAAATCCAAAAACTATGTTCTCAGGAATTGTTGAAGAAACTGCTACAATCACCAGGCTTGAAAAAGAGCAGGAAAACCTTCATATCACCCTTACCTGCACATTTGTAGATGAGTTATCTGTGGATCAGAGCATTTCACATGACGGAGTTTGTCTGACTGTAGTAAAAAAAACAGAGAATGATTATACGGTAACAGCGATCCTTGAAACCCTTCAAAAAACAAATCTCAGATGCTGGAAGGTAGGAACCAGGGTAAATCTGGAACGCAGTGTAATGGCCGATGGCCGTCTTGATGGACATATGGTGCAGGGGCATATTGATCTCACTGCGATATGTACCGAAGTAAAGGAAGCAGAAGGAAGCTGGTACTATACCTTCCAATATAAACCTCAAACCGAGGAACATATTACGGTTGAGAAAGGATCTGTATCTGTGAACGGAGTATCCCTTACCGTTGTCAACTCCCGGGAAAAATCTTTTCAGGTTGCTATTATTCCATATACGCACCAGGTTACCAATTTCCACGAGATAAGGCCAGGTACAACTGTAAATATTGAATTTGACATTATAGGAAAATACATCGCCAGAATCCTGAAAAAACAGTTAGGGAATAAATTTTAATACATAGAACTTTGCAATCACTTTCTGCATAGCTGATTACCTGATTTGTCTCAGGACCATCATTATCAGCAATTCCTAAAAAAATCCTTATCTTAGCACAATTTTCAAAAAGACGCATGAGTACTAAGTTCCCCGAATATAAGAGCCTTGATCTTCCAAAAATAAATAAGGAAGTTCTTGTGGACTGGAAAAGAAATAAAACTTTCGAGAAAGGTCTTGAAATCAGAAAAAACAGTCCTTCATTTATTTTTTATGAAGGTCCTCCCTCCGCAAACGGGATACCCGGAATCCATCATGTTATTTCACGTACCATAAAAGACATTTTCTGCCGGTATAAATCTCAAAAAGGTTACAGGGTTGACCGAAAAGCCGGATGGGACACCCATGGTCTTCCAATTGAGCTTGCTGTTGAAACATCTCTTGGTATCACCAAGGAAG
>CAZRHW010000160.1:0-6203 GCA_964599785.1 uncultured Bacteroides sp.
TAATTTTTCAATCTACTTCACTTTACCCGCTCTCAAAAAGCGAGTTCTTATCATTTCATTAATTTGACAATATCATTGACTAAAACCTCTCATCAGAATATTAAAGTGCAAACAAATAACAATACTATTTTCAAAGAGCGAAACGTGAGATTCAAACAGGCAGCCGCAGCTGATAGAAAAGAAGCTGCCCCCAATATACCGTTGAGACAAATTACAGGAAACCGAAACATTTTTTCCCATTTTACCCGCCTTTTTTATACCCTCATCCAAACCATCCCCCTAATCCGTCGTGCTGCTGCCCTTGCAAAACCGCGAATGGAAGGTATCCGCAATCAGCTTTTCTACCCGAGAATCAAGGTCCCCAGTGAGGCTTACTTTGAACGATTCCATCTGGCAGAATTTCCTGAATACGGCCGCTGGCTTGAGTATTTTGAAGAAAACACCATTCGGTCATGGAGAGAGCAGTATCGATGTTCAAGTAAATGGAAGAACAAACCCCTTATTTCCATTATAACGCCCCTGTACAACACACCCGGTGATATTTTGATGGAGTGTGTGGAATCGGCCTTGTTACAGTCCTTTCAGCGGTGGGAGTTGATACTCATAAACGACGCAAGCAATGACCCGAATACCCTCGACTGCCTGTCCCGAATCGCCCAAATAAAAGATCCCCGGATTAAAATATTAAAAAACAAAGAGAACAGGGGCACATGCCTATCCACCAACAGGGGCGTCCGCAGGGCCTCAGGAAAGTACATCGCCTTCCTTGACCACGACGACCGCCTCACCCCCAATGCCCTTTTTGAAGTGGGTAAAACGATTTTAGAGCATGACCAGCCGGATCTGATTTATTCCGACAGAGACCTGATCTCTCCTGCCGGAAAAAGGCACGACCGAATCAGCAAGCCTGCATGGTCCCCCGAAACCTTGCTTTCCAATAATTATTTATTTCACCTGGTAGTTGCAAAAAAAAATATATTCCTTGAACTTGGTGGATATCGAAAGAAATTCGAAGGTTCCCAGGACCTTGATTTCCTCCTTCGGCTGGCTGAAGTCTCCGATCGTGTGGTTCATATTCCCAGGGTGCTTTACAACTTCAGGCAATCCAGGACTTCATGCACCTATGATCTTGAGACCAAAGACTTTATTTTTGAGAAAGGGGTAAAGACTGTCCAGGACGCATTGGCTCGAAGGGGACTTAATGGGGTGGCCTACGAACTTGAACATGCCTGGCGGGGAAATTATGGGATAAAATTTAAAGCCGACTTGCCCCATGAAACTATCATCTACAACCATCAGCGCAACCTTGCAGAGTTTTTGAATCGTCGCATCAACTCATCAGGAAAAGCGTATATCCTACTTAAAAATGAAGGGGTGGATGGGGAGAAAGAAGATACAGACAAGACACTGGTTTCGTTTTTTCATATTCCCCGCATTGGTTGCATCTCCGGCAAAATTGTATCGAAAAGCAAAATCGTCCATGCAGGCCTTGTAAACCGATCAAAAGGCGTACCTTTACATCTTTATACGGATTTCCCGTCAGATACGCCCGGCCTCTTGGCCTGGGCTTCGATCATGCGGAACACAAGCCTTGCGCACCCCTGGTGCTGCGCCATTACAAAGGAAATATGGGTAGCGCTTGGGGGGTTTGACACGACCTATAGGGGGGTATACACCATATTTGACTTTGCCATGCGCTGCCTTGAGAATGGATACAGGAACCTCTATGTACCGCTTTCCCAATACCGGGCAGAAAAAGGGAAACTCATTGAGTATTATTCGGAAGATGTAAGTTTTTATGAAAAAAAATGGCAGAAGCGTTTGAATGCAACCGACCCGTACTATAATAATAACCTTTCATTGGACCATTGTGACATGCGTCTCAGGGCGCCCCTTTGATACACATGAGGGTGCAGGGTATTTAAATTGAGAAGGATTCCTTTAGATATATCATGAAAATAATTTGCGTCATTGTCACCTACAACCGGCTCCCACTGTTAAAAATGGTTATTGAAGCAGTATTGAATCAAACAAAACCTGTGGATGAAATTCTTGTCGTTGATAACCTGAGCCAGGACGGCACCCGGGCTTTTCTTGAGGGCCTTGAAAATAAGCGCATTCGACCTAAGCTTTTAAATGAAAATCTGGGCGGTGCAGGGGGCTTTTACCACGGCATCAAACTGGCCTTTGAAAGAGGCGCCGATTGGATCTGGATAATGGATGACGACTGCCTGCCAAAAAAGGATGCCCTGTATCGGCTCATCACCTGCCCGGTATTTGAGAATAAAGGACAAGAAATCGGTTTTCTGGCCAGCAGGGTAAACTGGACAGACGGAAACAAATGTATCATGAACAGCCCCCTGCCCAACCAGATCCATTGGGACTGGCATCTGGCTGAGTACAGTGGATGTTACCGGATAGACCGCTGCTCATTTGTCTCCATGCTCATCAACAGAAAAGCGGTCCAGAAGCTTGGATATCCGGTCAAGGATTTTTTCATCTGGCTTGACGACTGGGAGTACAGCGGCAGAATCTCGGCCCATTTTCCAGCCTATTATATACCCGAAAGCCAGGTCATTCATCAGCTTCCTGAAAACAAAGGCGTGGATTATGCCGACATCAATAACCAGAACCTCTGGAAATTTTCATATGAAGTCAGAAACCAGGTCGCCTATTTAACCTACCAGGGCGGCCTGGGCATTTTTGACGCCCTCCTGTTTTTAATCCGGCGCATGGCCCTCATGCAGAGACTGAAAAAACCCTTTGCGCAGAAAATCAAAATCCTTTATTCAGGGCTTCGAGGATTCTTTTTCAACTATAAAAAACACATCCAACTTCCCGAAAGTAGATATCATTGAAAATAGCATACATCAGCAAAGCGGATCGAACCGGCGGAGGAGCAAGCCTGGTCGCAGAGGAATTAACAACTCTTTTTAATAAAAACGGCCACCAGGCCCACCACTATTTTGCCCTGGGCCGACATGATGGCAAAGAGAAACTTCCCCTGTACGGCTCACGGGCACTCCCTGCACTGTTTTTCAGAAGAATACACACCCTGTCCAGATACATGGGGTTGCCGGAAATTGTTCCGGTTGAGCTTGCGTTCCTTTTTTTTAAAAAGCGGATACTTGAATACGATCTGGTCCATTTTCACGACTTGTGCGGTGGCATTTCTCCTTTGACAGTGGCCATCGTATCTGAACTCAAACCCACCGTCTGGACCTTCCATGATTGCTCCCCTTTTACCGGAGGATGCCTCTATCCCATGGAGTGCCAAGGGTTCAAATCCCGATGCTCCCATTGTCCCCAGCTTGGCAACTGGCCCATCAATACCCCCATCGACCTAACCGGCACCATGCAGGCCATCAAACGGATGGTGCTCCAAAGGCCGAACCTTTCCGTTGTGACCCCTTCCAGATGGATGGCCGGAATGGTCGACAGCTTAGCCTTGAAAGGTCAATCCCCCGTTGTCATACCAAACGGCATCGACACCAACGCCTATTTCCCGTTTAATCAAGCAGAGGTCAGGAACAGGCTTGCCATTCCCCTGGAGCGGTTTGTGGTGGTTATTATCGCCACCTTTCTGGAGGACGAGCGAAAAGGAATCAAGTTCGCCCTTGAGGCGCTTTTAAAAATCAAACAGTCAAACCCCTTCCTCATTTTGATGGGAAACGTCAACGATGAGGTGAAAAACTTGTTTGCAGGCTTTGACTGCAAGGTGACCGGATATGTCAGGGAGGATAGTAAAAAAGCAGAATATTTTTCCGCCTCCGATATTCTCCTGTTCTGCTCCCTGGCAGACAACATGCCCCTGGTGATACTTGAAACCATGGCCACGGCCACCCCCACCGTTGGTTTTAAAACAGGGGGTGTTCCCGAGATGATCCGGCATGAAAAAAGCGGCTTTCTGGTCAAGCAAAGGGATGTGGACGGATTGGTATTCGGGCTGAAACTTGCAATGAACAGGGCAGTCTCAAGGGCATGGGGCGCCAATGCCAGAAAAGAAGCGGAACAAAAGTTCAGTTACGATAGGCTTTTTAAAAATCACCTCGACCTTTATGGAAAAATACAGACCGGCGCCAGACAAGGATGAAACAGGAATAAGATGAATATACCGGATATCCGTTTGGACGGCTACAAAATCATCAGCTTTGATATTTTTGACACGCTTTTAACCAGACGGGTGGTCCATCCGTTTGGCATTTTTTATGAGATGCAGCATAAGCTATTGAAAAATAATGCCTTTGCCCCGAAATTTATCAACAGTTTTGTCCATATTCGCATGGGAGCAGAAGCAAGGGCAAAAAAACGATTTCAAAAAAAACAGGCCGATTTTAAAGAGATTTATCAGGTTATTTGCGACTACAACGCTCTGACGGCCTCTGACAGGGATGCTTTGATGGCCATGGAATTCGCCCTGGAGCTCGAGGCCATCCAACCCGTTCAAGCCATAGTCTCGCTTCTTAAAAAAGCCAGAAACAAATCCAAAAAAATCCTTTTCACCACGGACATGTACCTGAACTCCGAATATATCCGTCAGCTTTTACGCCGCGTCAATATCTACAAGGATGAAGATCTCATCTACACCTCAAGCGATCTAAACAGGACCAAAGCCGATGGAGAGCTGTTCAGATACGTCCTTGAGAAGGAAAATTGCAGGCCATGGGAGATCCTGCATGTCGGGAACAATTACGCCATAGACATTCTTCCGGCAGAACAAAACGGCCTGGCCACCCTTTATTATAACCAGACTGACAACACCAGGTATGAAAATGCCCTGGGAAGTGGCGGCGTATTTTCAGGAAAAACTTCATATTTCTTTCAACGATTTGCCGGAGCCTCCAGAATAGCTCGTCTGGAAAACCAGGATGTTACCATTGGTGAAAAAGTATACGCAGATATCGGATCAAATATCGCCGGTCCGCTGCTCTACGCCTTTGTCAGCCAGATATTGGTCAAGGCAAAGGAAAACGGGCTCAAACGCTTATACTTCATTGCCCGGGACGGCCAGATTCTGTTTAAAATAGCCACCCGGATAAAACAGTTTTTTTCCCCGGACCTGGAACTCAAATACATCTACGGTTCCAGGCAGTCCTGGCACCTGCCCTCCATCACAGCCATTGGAAGACGTGAACTTGGATGGCTGCTCGACCAGCAGCCGTTCTTGACCCTGAATGCATTTGCCAAACGTGTGCTTCTGGACGGTAATACCCTCCAATTGATTTATCATGCCTATGCCGGCAAAACAGTCCCCCTGGAAAAACCGTTGGCCCCAAAAGAAATTTTATTGCTCAAAGAGTTAATCCTCTCCTCGGAGCTTTCCGATATCATACTCGAACACGCCAGGGTGGAGCGTAAAAAAACCCTTGCCTATTTCAGACAGGAAGGCCTCCTGGAAACGCACACACCCTATGGCATTGTGGATATGGGATGGGCGGGCAGGCTCCAGGAGTCGCTGGTAAAGACAATTTCAACCACGGGCGCCAGGCCTGACCTTACCGGTTTTTACTTTGGATTGAGGCGCAAGCTCAAACCAAAATATGGAAAAACCGATTGTTATTTTTTTGATCACAATGGTGAAAAACCCTTTACCCGGGTAGGGCTGAATCTTCTTTGCATACTGGAAGTCCTCACGGCTGCCGACCATGCATCCACGGTTGGCTTTTCCCAGACAAAGGGGAAGTATGAACCTGTCTTTAACACCCTCCTTTATACTCAAGAAACGTTAAACTGGATACACGCACTTGGCCGGGGCATATTTAGCTTTCTTTCAAACCTGGATCCGGAGCTGCACAGGGTAGCCGCACAAAACAGACACGCACTCAAGAACAGGCTCACCCTTGTGATGGAAACCCTCTATCGATCTCCGTCCCCAGTGGAAGCCGAATACCTGGGACGCTTTCCCTATTGCACGGATCAGGTTGAATCTTTCAGCAAGGAGCTGGCCCCTAAATTCAACAAGATGGAAGCAATCAAACTCTTGTTCATCATGGGAAACAAATCGAAAAAATTGACAAGCCATTGGTTGATGGGCTCAAGAATAAGAAGCGGCGGAATTGAAAAGAGAATTTTAGCCCCACGGTTTTTCAAGGCGCGATACATGGCCTTTCATTTTTTAAAAAACGTTTTAAATAAAATCAGGGCTTATTTTGAGGTAATTTAATAAGTCCAAGCGGCTATAATTCCACTGATTTTCAATCCAC
>CAZRHW010000161.1:0-6202 GCA_964599785.1 uncultured Bacteroides sp.
TTTTCCTTTCCGAAAGATATTGAATCCTGATGAAATCCAAACTTAACCGGTTCATTATTCTGTTGATAGCTGTGAATATGGTTCATTCATGGTCTGTAGGGCAGGTCTCGTTTGTGGAGGGGATGGTTATGGCTAAGGAGACCGGTGAACCCCTGATTGGCGTTAATATTACTGTTAAAGATCAGCTGGTCGGTACGATTACTGATATGAAAGGGTATTTTGAGCTCAGGACTCAAACACCGCTGCCCTATATCATTGTTGTGTCAATCCTGGGATATCAGAGTCAGGAATTTGAAATTACGGAAGATCAGACAAAAATGGATATTCAACTGGAGGAGCAGATCTATCTGGGACAGGAGGTTATTGTCTCAGCATCAAGGATCTCAGAGAATATCATGAAATCACCGGTAAGTGTTGAAAAAATGAATGGTCTGGAGATCCAGCAATCATCCACCCCCAATTTCTATGATGGATTATATACACTTAAGGGAGTTGATATGAGCGTTCACAGCCTGACTTTCCGTTTACCGAATACACGTGGATTCACAGGAGAAACGAATTACAGGATGAACCAGATCATCGATGGCGTTGAAAACATACCCCCGGGACTTAGTTTTAGTGCCGGTAATATTTTTGGCCTGTCCGAACTGGATGTAAAGAGCGTTGAGCTCCTTGTGGGAGCATCCTCTGCCCTGTATGGACCGGGAGGTATGAATGGGACACTGATCATGATGAGTAAGGATCCTTACGATTATCAGGGCTTCAGTTTTTCCACCCAGGCAGGGATCATGAATGTAAATGGCAAACATGGTTTGGGGGCAACACCCATGGGGGATTTCAATTTCAGGTATGCCAAAGCCTTTAACAATAAGTTGGCTTTTAAAGTCAAAGCCGGTTATCTGAGAGCCACTGACTGGTTTGCATATGATCTGCGTGACCGGAATGACCTTGCCAATCCCCTCAGTACCCGTGAAAATAATCCCGGATATGATGGTGTGAACGTATATGGAGATGATATCATTGTTCCGGTAAACCTGAAAGATGTTGCACCTCAGGTTGCGTCCGGTGTTGCTGAAACACAGGGCCTGATACCGGGCACTCCTGAATATGATGCTGAAGTCCAAAGAGTTATAGATCTGTTTCCTGATCAGATTGTGACCCGGACCGGTTGGGCCGAAAAAGATATGCTTGATAATTCAACCGAGAATCTCAGGCTGGGCGGTTCCGTTCATTACCGGTTCCTGGACAGGTTTGAAGCAATCTTACAGGGTGACTATGCCCAGGGCTCAAGTGTATATACTGCCCAAAACCGTTTTTCTCTTAAAAATTTCGGTATTTATACTGCCCGGGTGGAGATAAAGGGCAATGATTTCTATCTCAGGGGCTACACAACTGTTGATAACTCCGGCGAATCATATGATGCAGGTGGTGCAGCATTGAAACTGAATGAGGCCTGGAAACCGAGTGAACAATGGTATCAGGATTATATCGAAGCATTTACACAGCAGATCCTGATGGGCAATTCCGAAGAATCATCTCATCGTTTTGCCCGGGTTGTGGCAGATAACCGTGACTTAAATAACAACATCTTTGATCCGACAAAGCCTGCATTACCCCTGCCGGAAACTGAAGAATTCAATGAGTATTACAATCCGATAATCAGTAAAGCGGTCAGTGAAGGTGGGGCCGAAGTTATTGACCATAGTAAGCTCTATCATCTTGAAAGCATGTACAATTTTTCCCGGTTAATCAAGGTTTTTGAGTTGATTGCGGGAGTAAGCGGACGGATGTATGTAATAGATAGTGATGGGACCGTATTTTTCGATACGCCGGGCTACCCTGTTCAAATAAAACAATACGGTGCCTATCTGCAGGCTGCAAAACAGCTTATAGATGATCAACTAAGGATCACAACTTCGGCAAGATATGATAAGAATGAATATTTCAAAGGACGGATAACGCCAAGGTTATCGGCTGTTTATTCCTTCGGGAACAGTTTCGGCCATAACCTCCGTGCTTCTGTTCAGACAGCTTTCCGTTTTCCATCCATTGCTGATCAGATGGTGGATATCAATGTCGGGCCCTTCCAGATTATCGGAGGTCTTCCGGAAGTCCAGGCAAAATACGGTATTCCTGAAAATCCGGTTTATCCGTTATCAGGCGCCAATCCAATCACAGACAAGCCTGTCCTTGATAACGGGCCTTACCGGATCCCTGCATTCAGGCCGGAACGTGTAATAGCCCTGGAAGTTGGATATAAAGCACTGATCGTGAACAAACACCTGCTCATAGATGTTTATATGTTCAATAACAGGTATAATGGTTTTCAGGCTACCCAGGTCCTGGCACAAAATCCGGGTACAGAAAATGAAAAAAGATTTCAAACCACCATCAGCATCGATCAGCCCATCACAGCTTATGGCTGGGCTTTTGGAGCTGATTACCGTACACTTCATGCCTTCATTTTTAAAGGGAATATTTCCTATAACGGATTAACAGATCTGGCAGAACCCATTCCCGGTTTTCAGACCAAATTCAATACCCCAAAATATAAAGTGAACCTGGGGATAGGAAACAGGCAGCTTACACGTTCAATCGGATTTAATGTTAACTGGAGGTGGCAGGATGCTTTCCTGTGGGAATCTACTTTTGGTGTTGCCGAAATATCATCGAGCTCAACCCTTGATGCCCATATCAGTTTTCACCTCCGAAAGATAAAAACCATTTTCAAAATAGGAGGATCCAACCTCCTGAATACTTATTATACCACAAGCTTCGGCACTGCCCAGGTGGGCGGATTATACTATTTTACCTGTACATTTGATGAGTTGATGAACTGATTACCTGCATTTGACTAATTTGCATCTCACACCACCTGAGGTCATTTAATAGAATCTGTAAAGGCTTTTCGCTGATTATCGCGGATTGATACGCAGATTTCTGCAGATATTATTTTATCAGTTGTTATTATCTGCGCTATTCAGCGTATCAATCTGCGCTAATCTGCGAGAAATTTTAACTTGATATTTTGAATTTCCTGTTATTTTAAAGTTTAATTATTTTTTTTCTGAATCTGAATCTTTCAAAAAAAGCAAGAGACTTTCTTATGACGTCATAATACAGCATTATATATAATATGATTGACATGATCCAGATTACTGTAATGTTAAACCATAATGTGTTAAAAGACCTGTTCCCGATTATTTTTACCGGGGCATAAAAGTGGGCTCTTCCTGTTCCGGATGTCGGTATCATATAAATGGGTTCATATTTTCTGATCAGCCGGTTATGGTATTCGATGATTTGATTGATCTCTTTTTTATTCTCCACAAGATCAGCCAGGCTGGAGTTATAATAATCGTATTTAAATTGAAGAAAAGCCTCTTCATTCCCCAGGAGATCTACCAGCTTTGTAACCACGATATCTTTTTTCAGCATTGTTTCATTTTTCCTTAAGCGATAAAAAGATGCCAGTTCTTCGAGATAATTTCTTGTCTCCGTGATCGATGATTCACTGATTGAACTGATGTTCAGCTTATCCTGAATTTTGCAGGATATTGACGGAGTCATTAATTTAAATTTTCCGATATAATCATTCAGAAGTTTGATATTTTGGATAGTTTGTTCCCGATTCTTATTAGCAATGATATTCATTTCCGTTGAGGTCAATTTATTCTGAAGATCATTTATTAAAAATGAGGCATTAAATTCTGAGTTGCTGATTTCCTGGTCAAGTGGAAAAAATATTTTCCCATATTCATTATTCTTAAATTGTTCCACGGCAAGCGCTTCGTATGCCCATCGTGAAGTCATCAGGTCACCAATCACAGGTACATATTCATAAGATGTCAGGCTTTTGTGAAGTTTATCGTATTTAACCATAACTCCTCCGAGCAGAAGCTGAGGTATTAAAAGAACAGGGATCAGAGTATAAATGGTTATAACGGAATTAAATCCTGATGAGATATTCAGCCCCATCATGTTAGCACAACATGAGGTTGAAAACAGAACCAGCCAGTAACTTAAGGCCATTCCTTTTACTCCCAGGATATAATTGGCTATCAATACGTATGATATAGTCTGAATGGCCGACAGGAGGAACATGATCACGATCTTTGAATTCAGATAACTGAACCTGCTCAGATCGAGAAATGACTCCCGCTGGAGTATCTTCCGGTCGCTGATAATTTCTTCCGAACTGATCAAAAGACCAAGGAACAGTGCTACGACCACACTCATAAAAAGATATACGGGCAGGTTTTCGTTGTCCATGAAAATGTATTGATCCGGATTTGTAGCATTCCCTTTAATGTATTTGGTAAAAAAACCACAAATAACTGCCAGTAAAGGTGCTTCAAAAAGACTTATCAATAAATATTGTTTATCGGCCAGTTTAGAAAGTAAGTCACGGATGAAGAATAACCTGAGTTGTTTAAATATGCCCGGAATACTATAAAAATTCTCAGGGATTTTTTCTTTAACTGACTTAACTTCATGTTTTATGTCAATGTTTTTTCTGAAATATTCAAACCATTCATCCGGTGTGACTTTTCTTGTCCGTGTAAGTTTACCGTTTTCGTTAACGACTTTTGCTTCGATGATCTGTAATACCTGGTCCGGATTGACTGTTCCGCATTTGCTGCATTGATCCTCATCGGGATTGACATGATGGCTGATTGTCTTGAAATAAACGACCGCTTCTGTTGGATTTCCATAAAAAACCTGGTATCCTCCTTTATCGAGGATGATAATTTTGTCAAACATTTTATACAGGTCAGAAGAGGGTTGATGGATATTGACAATAACCAGTTTCCCTTTATAGGTTTGCTCTTTCAATAAATTCATGACTGCCTCTGAATCTACTGAAGAAAGTCCGGAAGTGGGTTCATCAACAAACAGCACGGATGGTTCCCGGATCAATTCGAGGGCGATGTTTACCCTTTTACGCTGTCCCCCGCTGATTACTTTATTCATCGGATTACCTACTTTCAGATCCCTGATTTCCCGGAGGTCCAGATCATCCATAAGATTATTCACAGATTCTCTTATCTTGTCTTCAGAAAAATCATTCAGACATAAACGGGCATTATAATACAGGTTCTGAAATACAGTAAGTTCCTCAATCAGTAAATCATCCTGGGGTACGAAACCGATCACTCCTTTTAATTCCTTCCTTTCTTTTTCGTCATAAACTTTATATCCATTTATCAGGACTTCACCTGATTGTGGTTTCAGGTTTCCATTCAGTACATTTAACAGGGTGGATTTACCAACCCCGCTTCCTCCCATGATGCCGATCAGCCTGCCGGATTCTTCATAAAAACTGAAATTCTGAATCCCGTTATCACTGTTCTTAAAACTGAAAACCACATTGTTAGCACTGATCGATATTTTTGTCCCTGATCTGGCCTCAGAAAAGCGGCTGGAAACATCACTATAATAAATTGTGTCAATCCTGGAATTTCTGATTGAAGAGCCATGGTCAAAGGTGTAAGTCAATCGCGGTAAAATATTCTGGCAGTTCAGGTAGAGGTCATCATTGCCCTGGTAACGCATTATATATGTGTTTGTGCTCGGGATATTCAGAAAGTATATCTCTCCGGAGAGTTTTTTATTACTTATATGTTTTATATCCTGATACTTATATGTTTCATGCCGATCGATAACCAGAGCCCTGGTTTTTTCAGGAATATCTGTTACAGATGAGATGATAAAATTCAGGATATTTTTAAATTCATTGTCATGGATGTTAAAGGCAGAAGCTACTGATTCGAGAAATTCCAGTTCCTTATCCGTTACCTTTTCATCAAAGGATATGAATTCAATCAATTGAATAATCACATAAATCTTTTGTTTCTGTTCAAGTTCCTTATTGATTTCCTCGCAGATTCCGAGAATTCTCATAGAAGTCAGTGATGTAAGTTTCCTGTCTTCAATGCTGTCTCTTTTTACATCATCCTTGTGATATATTTCAAGGTATCCCTCAAAGATCTTCATATATTTCTCTGTCATTTCACTACTTAACTGGCGGGAAAGAAATGACCTGACAATATTTTTCTCACTGTCGGTGATCTCTTTTTCTTTATGAATGTCAATGATCAATGCAAATAATTGCATCAATGTTTTAAGGATGGGTTCACTCATTGTGTTAATGTTATTCCACCCATAACAGGGTGGAGGTATTTTACTATCACTCTATGCA
>CAZRHW010000162.1:0-6198 GCA_964599785.1 uncultured Bacteroides sp.
CCATCCAGTCTGGTTTCTTTCGTATAGTACTCAATTTCAGGATTTATTCCTTCAGGATTGTGACACCACCAGCATGTCATGGGACAACCCTTGAAAAATACAGTGATACGTATTCCGGGACCATCGTGGATAGCAAAACGTTTGATATCAAAAATGCAGGCTTTCATATGCTGGTTTCTGGTTCCTGGTGACTGGTTACTGGTTGGGTTTGGGTGATGTGTGTGATGAAATATTTTCTTAAGGGTTTGTTACCATTATTCTGAAGTACTAAAACAACGGGCAGAGAATTTCTTCAGAATTAGTAATCAAGTTCATTAAGGATCATTGGAACAAGTTCTCCCGGAATACAAAATCATCGTAAAATTGAAGTGAAATCCGGGTTTATGTGTATAGTAGGAGGATTCAATAATATACTAACACATCAGGCAGGAGTAAAGACCACGGCCATCGCGGGTATACATCTTAATATAACGACCAGCATCAACCATTGATTGTCGATTTTGTACAAAATTAATAAAAAAATAACTGTGATGCATTTATTAATGATTTCAATAAATTTACCTAGCAAGGTAGATACCAGCTAAGAGTTGCAGGTTGCATGTTACAGGTTATTTAATATCATAATATTGAAATTGAGTATCTTAATTGGAAAATAGGATTATTTTCATAATAATTTTGAGAATACTCTGATTTATAATATATTACCTGCAACTTGCAACTTGTAACTTAATGCTTGCTACATGGTTTCGGAAATTTGGGTTCATTAATGGTAATTGGTTTGATCGGGATTATTTTAATGCTTTGATGATTCATTACTTCTTTCGGCATTACCTCCCCACATTGGCCAGCCTGTAAGTTCTGTCATACCGGTATTGATGGCATATAATTTACTGTTGGTTGTGGTAATATAGATCCAGCCTTCCTGAACGACCGGTTGATACCGTACAGGATCACCGACTGAATATTTACTGATTATTTTGCCTGTTTCAGCGTTAAGCACCAGCACATCCCCATTATAAGTTGCCATCACAATATATCCGCCGACCTCAAGTGGAGGTGTTCCCATAAAACCGCCTTCTTTCAGGATGTCGCCTTCAAGTTTGATACGCCAGATATTTTTTCCTGTTGAAGGATCATTACAAAATAATTCATCCCCCATCGTGGCATAATTCCTTCCCATATAAAAGAGTGATCTTGATCCCTGGAAGGACTGAAGTGACGATACATTTGACTGCCCGATCACATCATTGGCTTTTGACCAGCCTGAAGAAACCGGTGCACCTGAGGTGAAACCGTTACCGGCGTCCATAGATGCAGATTGCTTCTTCATTTCAGAGCCCACCTGGATATTTTTATCAAGATATGGAGCAGATTTCTTATTATATCTGCTGTCCTGGGTGATCTTGTTCTCATCGAACCGGGCAAGTTCCTCTGAGACCTGTTCTCCCTTAGCATCCGCACGTTTACTGATATAAATTCCATCTTTTGTGATCACCGGTGCTGAAGTTGCCCTGATTTCACTTACAGAGGTCAGCATCCCGCTGTGCTGCTTAAATTTATAAAGTGTACCGGCAAAAGTGGTAACAAAAACTTCATCATCATGTGCCACAGGGGCCGACATCACATCACCATCAATCCACCGTTGCCAAAGAATTTCCCCCGTTTTCAGGTTAAACGCTATGAGTTTATGACTGAGGTACGGAAGATTTTCTGGCCGGGCTGTATCCGGATATTTTTTATGTTCCGATTCAAAAAATTCCTGGATTGTATATGTTTGCGCTGATCCGGCCGGAAAAGCAGTAAAAACGATGCCATTCGCAATGGTCGGCATGGACATCAGGGGATCACCAAGCCACCATGACCAGAGCTGTTTACCTGTCCTGAGATCAATAGCAAATATGGTGCAGGATTCTGTATTAAATACAAGTATGCTGTCCCTGATTGCTGCTGAGGAGGGACCATCATCATCCAGGTCCCATGCACTGACCAACTCTCCATTTTTACTTTTAAATGCATAGTATTGCTTGCTTCCGAATCCCCCGCTTACGAATATCTTACCATCGTAAACAACAGGTGACGGTACGAGGGTACTCCCGGGAAGCTGTATAACGAATCCATTATCCGTCTTTTCTACATAATCCCTGAGATGCGTAGGAGATACATGACCCTGGTTGAATGAAGCTGATACATACAAACCGGTATCGGCATAAATATGCTTGTAACATGCCAGTAACCTGTCATTTCCAATCCGGGCTGAATCTTCACCTGGAGAAGTATAAGAAGTTGTGTACAGATCCTCTGTTTGAATGTATGAACTGCCTGAAAGAAGACTGACAGAAAGGATCAGGAGGAATAAATAAACATTTCTTTTTCCTGAATTTTTCATGATATTGTATATTAATAAATTATATCATGAAAAATCCAAAGACTGTGCCGGGATAATAAAATGAATGAAAGTTTAACTTTTTTTAACTAAAAGGATCGATTATTGATTCATCTCCGAAAAGTAATATTATTAGCCACTAAGGCACTAAGACACCAAGATACTCGAAATATAAATTATTGAAATTGAATTCTTTGTGGATCTTAGTGACTTTGTGTCTTAGTAGCATCCAATGTTTTCTAACTTTTCGGCGTTAACCCTTTATTCCTAATTTGTGAATTAATTATATGACGCAGCGAGAAGATAAACATTCCTGAATTCGATCAGGCCACCTTCGCTTTGTAACCCGATGAAACCTTTTGCCGGTAATGGCAGGGAACACACATTTTGTAAAACTCCATTTACAAAAACAATAATTGAATCATTTCTGGAATGAATATCGTAACTGTTCCATTCTCCCGGCGGATTCTCAGAGCTTTCTTCATATTTTGCCATAACCATTTTTGACTTATCTAATCTTTCGGTCGCATCCGAACCACCAAGAAAAACCAGGTCACCTGCATTACCCGACTTTAACTGGCATTCAACTGTTGCCGGCCATTTTTTATCTTCTCCGGAAATGTTAAGAAATACTCCGCTGTTACCCGGTTCCTGAGGCCATCTCCATTCGACATGCAGGTCATATCCGCCATATTCCTCCATCGACCTCATGTATCCGAAAGGTTGTCCCCCGATGCGGATCACATTATTTGTTACAGTAAAAACAGTATCCCGGAGAGCTGTTGAATCATCCAGAAAAAAAACCCAGCCGGAAAGGTCAGTACCATTCCACAAATCAATTCTGGTTTTTTCAGGATTAATATTCTCATTATTCCTGTTCAAGACAATAAATAAAAGGATGACCAGTATCAGAATGATAATAGCCAGATAAGTCAGGTTAAAACTTGATTTCTTTTCCGTATATGCTCTCATGATTAAAATATATGTTTATAAATGAATATAAGTTATAACGCGTTGTTCGATTGAAATAATTAAGTGATTGAATGATAGATCTTTTTGTAGAGCCGCGCCGCGGCGCGGCTCTACAAATTCCTAATTATCAATATCGTCGATTCAATCGCACAACGGGTAAGTTATAATAAACGTATACAAAGTTTCCCAAAACTTACCAGCTCTACGCTCCCTGCTCCCTGCTCCATGCTAACTTCCTTTCATCATGATCGAATTGAACAACAATTTAAAGGAGACATGGGTTGAGGCCCTGAACTGCGGATTGAAACCAAAGAAAACAAATTGGCCTTTTCCCTTTTTCATCCACAGCATTACAGCTTTGTTCCCTAGCACTTCTTCTTTCTCAACATAGCCACTTACGAGGATATCTTTTTCAGGAATAAAGCCAATAACCCTGCGATCCATATCAAAGCTTGGGACGGAGGTTGCAAATACCGGTCTGGCACGGGAAAATATTCCGATCTCTTTTTCCATTCCTAACGTAACCGGATGATCTTCAATCATATTCATTTTAATAAGGGATCCCGGACAATAGAGCCCTTTTTTTGTAAGGCCGTCTGATATATCAGTAAAAGGGAGTCTGAATTCCTCCGTATCCTTCTCATGTGTGATCGTTAAATTTCCTTCAAAAAGGCTAACCGACTGTCCCCAGGCAATAATCAGTCCTCCTCCATCGATGAATGACATTAAATTTTTCATGCCCTCCTTGCCTATACCTTTTGTATATTCAGGGGGATAGTCAGTAATATAATAATCATCTCCTCTACCATACTTCCCTTCCATTAATATTGATTTGTTGGCATCAGGGAAAATCACAACATCAAATTTCTCATTAAATTTTGTGCCTGTAAAATCTCCCGGCTTAACAACTGTAAAAGGTATGCTGTACTGGTCAAACACAAATCTTGTCCAACCTGCATCCATATCGTGGAAGTTTGTTTCGACAAGTGCAATTCTGGGAACTGATATTTTTACAGATTTTACATTTGCAACCGTAGTTAAATAATCCGGTGATACAGAAAGGTCGGAAAGAATTTTATTCAGTTTATCCCGGTTTTTGTCGGATGATCGAATTAAAAAGCTTCCTTTTTTAAATGTTTGATTATTGACAACCAGATCCTGGTTTAATCGTTCAACATCAATACCTGCTGCACAAGCCTTGAAAGCAGCTTTGAAACTCTCATTCTGTTCAACAGGAAAAATAACTGCGGTATAATTACCGGCGGGCTGTTTCATCAGGTTAAAAGGTCCTTCAACCGGCATAATAGATTTTTCAAGTTCATCCGACCGGATTTTTATTTCATCGGCTTTCACTCCGAAGTGAAGCGGAAGGGACCATGAAGTAATATCATAGGGCTTGATTATTTCCCCATCGGGAGTGTAATGTCTTACAGGATACTCCTGTTTTTCAAGAACTTCCTTAATAAACGCCCTGAACGGTTGTGCCAATGGTATGACGATGGACCCTTCAGAATAAATTATATTGTTGACATTCAGATCTTTGCTCAGTTTATAAACCCTGATGCCATGCAAAGTCATAAGTTTTACAAGGTTTACAAGTTCACTGTTGTCATGTTGTTGTACCGGAAAGATATAGTAATAGGGTGGTAAATCCCTGCCTTTTTCAACTTCCTTAACACAAATTTCATTTCTGAACCGCAGAATATCTTCCCTGTGGAGGGATGCCGTTTTAAGGATTGACATTGTTGAAGTGATCTCGTACTGTATCAGATCAGATAGCCGCCACCATCCTCCTTCCCATGGCAAAGGCATATTGATGCTTTTTTTATACTCAGATAGTCCTTTGCCTCCGACATTTAGCTCCGTTGGTTCGATATAGATGGGTGTTGCTACTTTGGCACTTGCTCCTTCTGTAAGCATTCCAATTACGTTCTTCCAGATGCATGTTTCAGTAGATCCCGGCCAATAGTCATCAAAAAGGAAATGCTGAGAGACTCCTGCAAGTCCTTCATTTGTCATATCCTTCATCATATTGGCGCCGAATATTCCAATCCAGTTCCATATCCCGGCATCTACATTTTCTGCAATCGGATCATGGTTCGGGGGCACAAAATACCTGGTACCGGTTGATCCCATCTGGTGCTTTTCAACCATCACCTGCGGGAACCACTCCAGGCTGAAAATCCTGTCAATGGCCCGTGTATCGCTCTGTGAAAGGGTTACGAAATCCCTGTTATTATCATGACCGACATATTTATGATAAACTTCCGGCAGGGAAGAACCTTCATATTTTGTCCCTTTATATTTTTTATAATGATTAACAACAAGGTCCATCCCATCGGGGTTATGGTTGGGTATGATCATGTACACAACATTCTTTAACCATTCATTTTTCAGGGGATCATCTGTTGTGGCAAGATCATAAGCAATAAGCGGAGCAGCCTGTGAAGGGGCAACCTCCGTTGAATGCATGGATAAGGTTCCCAGTACAAACACTTTTCCATCCCGTATCATTTTTTCTTTTTCCTGTTCGGGAAGATTCGGATCGAGTGCCAGTTTTCTGTTAAATTCTTTCAGCTCATCCAAATGATTAATATTATCCTCATTTGAGATAAAGGCAATATACATTGTTCTTCCCATAGGAGATTTACCGATCTCCGTGAGCATGACCCTTGCTGAAGCCTGATCGAGAATCATAAGATAATCGATAAGTTCTTCATAGGTAAAAAGATTTCTGTCTGAACCCGGCTGATAACCAAAATGATCTGCCGGAGATTTGATTTGTCCACTGGAGTGAAAAGTCAGTAATAACAAGACTGCCATAACTGAAAACCTGTGGATAA
>CAZRHW010000163.1:0-6176 GCA_964599785.1 uncultured Bacteroides sp.
CAACAACGTCCTCAGATCGTTTGTATTCAATCCGAATTCCCTTACTGAAATCCCGGATATCTGGTATGCAACAAACCGCTGGTTGAGAGGATAATAAAACAAAGAAGAATCTGCACTTGAATTTACATCCGATTCAACATAAAATAAATAGTTCTCATTCTCCCTTTTAAGTGCAGGTAATAATCCTGCCCGTTCAATGGCATACATTACCTTGGAGTAGCCCTTTAGCAGGTATACAGGACCTGTTACACTTTTGAAAGCACGCGGTACGATAGCATGATCAACACCAAGAAATGTACAGTTGCTGCCAAACTGTTTATCAATAATATCTCCCTGGTCCAGTCTGACAATATCATTTTCCCCATTATAAAATCCTTTTTCAATATCCGATGGATAGATTGGATTAACAGACATATGCGTATTGGCAATAATTCTTTTAATATGATCAGGTGCATCTTCCAGACTACCCCATTTGGTTACGCCGGTGAGATACTCGTTGATGAATTCATTAAAAGCATCATCTGTCGGGGCTATTATACCATTATGATAACGAATGGTTACGTTGGGGGGTAATCCATATGTGCCTGAAGGTGGTTTTGTCTTTTCATTTGCTATGTCAAATGTTAATTCCGGATAGGTGAGATTAAAAAGTGAATCTACTGCATAACCCTGTTCTGCACCGGGCTGATCTAACGTTTTATCCTCATTGTAAGTGAATTCAGGGAAAAAATTAATCAGATCTAAAAGAATCGTATAGGATTGGCCATCCGCCTGTGAACTTAATATTTGAAAAGCATTCTGAAGTGGTTCAACAACCCTGTCGATATTATATACAAATCCGTTTTCCGCAAATATTTCATCTCCGATGATCCTACCCTGTGCAAAATAAATATCATTAGGATTTTCGATCGGCCTGCCAAAATAAAACTCATAATCATTCATATCCAGATCATAGATGTCGAAATATTCCTTATAAAAAACAGGTATGTATTTTCGTGAATCTGTAGCTACTCTTCTATGCCATTTTGACTCCAGGGTATCTACAATAATAATCCTGTTATTTCTGTCTTCGAATGATGTAATCCCATATTTCTGATCTTTTTCAAGTAACAGGGTCTCTCTCTTAAATCCCCTTGGTTCATCGTTATCAATATCTAAAGTATCTATCCAGCCATAAATATCCAGCGACCTGAGCTGGATCTTACTCCAGGGATTTTGCACAATGTGGTATTTTACAATTCTCAGTAACTCCGGGATTGGGATATCCTCAACTGTATTATATTGCGGATTGTTTTGAAAATAAATTGAGAATGCCTCATTGTTGGGAGCAAAAACGGTATAACTACCCGATGTGTTAATGATAGTATCATACCCTGTTAATTCAAGACATTGCGCAAAAATTGAAAGATCGGGTTGTTCCTTCACCTGTGTGTACACCTTTCCGGCAAGCCAGTCGGGACGTTTGTACTTATCTTTCTCAAATTCATCCACGCAACCTGAAAAGAAGGTACAAATGGTCACAAGCAAAATCAGTTGTTTGATCCTGGTCATTTTTATAGTTTCTTGCTGGTTTATTAACGTGTGGTACGATTTAACCGACGATGTTGACGATTAGGAATTTACTGAGCGGCAGCACAGCTCAGGAAAAAATCTTGATCCAATTATTGTTTTTTCATTCGTAAAACACGTTAATTGACTAATATAATAAAAGAAAATGAAATGAAATTCGAATTGCAAAGTATAAAAAATTTCTTCAGGTTCTAAATTTCAAATTTAAAAAAAAGATAATTCAACAGTTGCAGAATTCAGGCTTCACAAAATAAATTACTTATCGGTTAAGTCAGACTAAATACATCATTAAGATTAACCTGCCGGTCATGATTGAAGTTTCCAAATAATTGAATGATAAAATGTTATTATTGAGATATGCCTTAGTTGTACCTGCAATAACTGACTTATGCTGTATTCGGATTAATGACTTCATTCACCGGGCTTTATATCAAAAAAAAAAAATCTATCATATTTTAATATTAATTTTTATTCATTCTAAATAATTTTTTTTTAAAAATCCGGTATTTGAAAGCCGGAATTTTTATATATTTATATGCTTTTAAACTTAGACATTCCTTTATTTATTAACCAAAATTAACCACTATGAAATTAAAACTACTACTTTTTTCTTTACTTCTCTCATGTGGTATTCTGAGTGCCCAGGATACCATTAAGACACTGCTCATCACTGAATCGAGGATGGATCGGGATGACAAAAACTATGTGGAAATTACCAATATGGGCACTGAAACCGTAAACCTCTCAAATTTTGAGTTCGGTACAATCAGGCCATGGGCTACTCCGTGGACTCCCGAGGCAGATCATTCCATGATGTTACCCGACTATGATCTTCCGGCCGGTGAATCTTATGTTATTGCTTCATGCAAGGATTGGATGCGGGAACAGTATGCTATTGAGGTAGCGAAATTCGGATATTCACCACACTACAACCCGGGGATAACATGGCCGGAAATGTGGGAATTAGCGGATATTCAGATGCATTCACCGGAATCTCCTAAGGGTGATCCGACTGACAGCATCTCAGGCCCCTGGCATTGGATCATGTCGGATGTCTGGAATGGAAGAGAATGCTGGTACCTCAGGCATCATATCTCTGCAACAGATTCAGCAGTCATTGACCAGGTGGGTGGCGTCTTTGAAACAACGGAGGGACGTAATAATACCACGGGGGCATATGACGTGGGAGGTGTTACAGGTGCTACCGCTAATTGCGTACTTGTTCGCAAATTTGTGGTAAAAGAAGGAAACCTCGACTTCGCCAATGGCAGAGGGGCTGCTGACCTTGCAGAATCGGAATGGATACCTATTCCATTTTTAATGCGGGGTGAATATCAGGCAGTCAGAGCAGTTTTCTGGACCGTCGGCAATCATGGAGATTATAACCTTGATGCAACCACGCTGACTTCCGCAACGATCGATGTTAACTGGGCCGATTCCAGCATTACTGTTCCATGGGGTGTCAGAAATGATGATGCAATCATGTTGTCGTTCGACAAGCATCCCGGTTTTGCATGGCATTACGACTATCATAGTGACACCAACAATGTCGCTCAGTCACATGCGGATTCAGCCTTCGTATCCTGCCGTACAGGTGATATACTGACCATTTATGCCTGTGGTAATGACCTGGATGTGATCCCTTTTAAAATCATCGTTGATGATCCGACTGTGGATGCCAACATCGTTGTTCCAAAATATCAGATTACCGATGATGGTGATTATGTTGGTGCAGGAGTACCCTGGGATGTCAGTGATGGGGTACCAGGAATGGATACCATCAGTGAAGTACCATTTGCCACACGTACGGATACCCTGTTAAAATACCTGGAAAAAGCTCCCGAAGCCTCATGGGAATTTGTATGGGTAGATACCGTTGTAAGAGCCGACCTTAAAAATGGTGATTTGCTCAGAGTCACTGCTGAAGACGGAACATCGGTTAAAGATTATTACATTAAAGTTGAGAAATACAGAAAAAATCTGAATGCCTACCTGAGTGCGATTACCTGGCCCGATATTCCTGCAAGTTACAGGGGTTTATTCGGTTGGATGGGCGATACCGTCCCCAATTTCACAAGGCAAAAATATGACTACAAGGTTCAGGTACCTTATGACGTTATCGGGATCCCGGCATTAGTGCCAAAAACTGAGGATGACAATGCCAAAGTTACAGTTGACAGGGCCAGAAATTTATATGGCACTGCTGCTGACAAAACGACTACATTCTCAACCCTTGCTGAAGATGATACTTCACACCGGGAATATACTGTTCAGTTTGAAAAAGAGAAAGATCCCACAAACATTCAACCCTGGTTAGACGCAGAGCCGTTTATATCGGAATTCATTTTCTGGGAGATATGGAGTAATGGGTTTATAGAAGTCGTTAATCCAGGTAATCTGCCGATGGACCTTAGCAATTATATGTTTTACGGAGGAGGTGCCACCACTCCTGCAGCTGCCATTCAAGGGACTTCAGCTGCCACAGGGGCTGACTGGATGAACAGGTTTGCCAAATATATACCGGGCTACAAATGGGCTCCGGATTCTGCAACCTGGAAGGAAAAACCTGCTCTGGCAGTAATTGACAATAGTATTAGTCCTACGGTTCAAGCGGGTGATGTATTTGTGATGGGTGGTATCTATTCAACAGGTACAGCCTATGGTTATTATGGCGGCGAGGACAAATGGCCTGCTGAAATCCAGTGTGATGTCGTCTTTAGTCATCCTACCAAAGGCAATCCATGGAATGAAGCTGTTGGCTCAGTCTTTTGCAGACAATGGACAGGAGCAAACATTTACCTGTTTAAAATCCTGAATGATTCCATTAAAGAAGGACTGAAACCGGCTACCGATCCCAATGATTTCGAATTGATCGAAACCTTCGGAGGTGATAACGCTTCCTGGACACTTGGCGGAAAAACAATTGATATGATCACCAGTTGTGTCAGAAAACCGGAATATTTCCAGCCTAAACCCGGAGTTACAGAATCATTTGGTACTACTCCGGATAACAGTGAGTGGTTATTGTATGACCGGCCTTATTTTGATGCCATATCTACACCGTGGCCTCTTGATGTTCTTGCCGTTACCCAGGATCTTGGTTCTCATTTTATGGATGATGTAACAATCTACAGATCAACAGTGGCGTCACTTGTCTATAAAGTGAGCGAGGGATATTCTTTCAACGAACAGATCAGGGGTTTAACCACAGGAACTACAGCGACAGGCTTTTTGGCCAATATCATTAAAGCTAATGAAGACCAGACGCTGATTCTTAAAAACGGTTCAGATGGCAATATCCTGATTGGTAATAATCCCGTGTCGAATGGGGATACGCTCATTGTTGTGTCGGCCGATTTTATGTATTCTACAAAATATATCCTTGAAGTTACCGATGAGGGTTTGAGTGACGATGCCCTGCTTACTTCAGATGTATATACCGTCGAAGTTGACGAAACCACAGGAACGATTAGTGGTTTTGATTATGGAGTGGCTGTTAAGAATGTTCTTGTTAATGTAAATGTACCTGTAGGTGCCACATTAACCGTAGTTGATGCAGATGACGCCTGGGTTCCGATGTTGAGGCTGAACTTCGATACCATTTATGTAGACGTTTCAGTAAACGATCAAATCTTTTTCGAAGTGATCGCGGAAGATGGCATAACCAAAATACTGTACCAGCTGAAACCAAATGCTACAGCTTCTGATGCATTTGTAACATCTGATGTATTTATGATTCAGCAGGAGGGAGAATTAATATACCTGATTCCGCTGGGTACTACAGTTCAGGCTTTCTTGAAGAACCTGGTCCCGGCACCGGGCGCCACCATGAAACTGGTTGATAAGCTTGGGCTCGAGCGCACATCCGGAATAGTAGCTAAGGATGATCAGCTTATTGTTACATCTGAGGATGAGACAGTAGTCAGAACCTATGACTTGTCATTGTTGCCGGCATATATAGGAGAGGTTATTAACTATTATCCATATGTCGTATCTGAGGTATATATAGTTGATCAATTTACCCTTAATATATCAGATGGAATATATAGCACTACTGAAATTGCCACCTTCCTTGCCAACCTTGAACCTTCAGTTGGTGCAACACTGATGGTAGTTGACGCATCTGATGTTGAAAATACCGGCTCTACAATTAATTCCGGTGACAAGTTAAAGGTTACTGCAGCAGATGGTGTAACAACAGTATATTATTCAATTGAATTATGGGCTACTTCAGTTGATGATTTAAGTAGCAACCCTATTCAAATATATCCAAACCCAAGTTCGGGTATGCTGAATATCGCAGGACTGGAACTTGGTAACAGGATCCAGGTATATAATATACTGGGTGCAAGTGTTCGTGATATGGTAGCTCACCAGAATCATGAAACACTCTCACTTGAAAATCAACCTGCCGGAGTTTACTTTATAATCGTTAGTAACGATGATTCAATCATCGGACGTTATAAACTAATTCTTAAGTAAAGCCTTTTAAAACAAGAGCCTGCAAAACAGGCTCTTGTTTTTTTATGCTATTTATTCAAGAGGTTGTATCAAAAGTTAATTATTGTCTTTACTTCCTTTGTGTGACTTTGTGTTGTACTTTGTGA
>CAZRHW010000164.1:0-6170 GCA_964599785.1 uncultured Bacteroides sp.
GAACAAATATATTAATTTAACGTCAGTTCGACATAAGCCAGACAATATAAAATATTATATCTCAATAAATTACTTTGTGTTCATACTTTGAAGCTAAATATTTATCATAATAAATGCCACAAAGACACTAAAACACAAAGATTCTCAAAGATATTGGCAATATTATTTATTAACTTGTTAATTTTCAATATATTACTATGTCGAGCTCACCTTAATTTGATTAATTCATAAAAACAAAAAATATGAAAGTTAAAATGTTACAAAATTGCGCCAGATTGTTGATCGTTATATCTGTTATTTTTGCTTTTTCCTGCACGGAAAAGAAGGACAAAGTAATGACTGTAAATGGCTGGAGAGATGCGAAAGAAATGGGTATAACACTGCCCCATGAGCATATCATTGTGGACTGGACCGGGGCCGACAGTTTCCAATATGCTTCATGGAACCGGGATTCAATCATCATGACAGTAAAACCTTACCTGGATGAAATAAAGAAACTGGGCTGTCAGACTTTCATTGATTGCACACCTTCTTATATGGGGCGTGATCCGGTGGTATATAAAAAGTTATCCGAATTAACGGGTATCAATATCATTTTTGCTGTAGGATATTACGGTGCCATTGATAACAAATATATTCCTCAGCATGCCTGGGTGGAAAGCAGTGAGGAGCTGGCCCGCCGGTGGCTCGACGAATGGGAAAATGGCGTTCACGGGACAGGGATAAGACCGGGAATTATTAAAATTGGCGTCCCGTTTGACACCACACTCTCGGAATTGCATCAAAAGCTGGTAAAGGCTGCTGCATTGGCTCATCTCCAGTCCGGTTTAACAATTGTGGCACATACAGGACCCGCTGAAAGAGCGTATGAAGAGCTTGAGATCATCAAAGAAGAAGGGGTGTCTACGGAAGCATTCGTATGGACACATGCCTTAATGAGCGGCAAGGAAGAGCATGTTGATATTGCGCGGTCGGGAGCCTGGGTATCTTTCGACTGGGTCTCTACTGAGCCGGAGGATATTCAACAACTTGTCGATCTTATTCAAAACATGAAAGAAAATGGCCTCCTCGATAAACTTTTACTATCCCATGATGCCGGATGGTACACAATCGGAGAACCCGGAGGGGGAAGTTTCAGGCCTTATACTGCAATATTTACACATCTTATTCCTGCTATGAAAGAAGCCGGATTTACAGAGGAGGATATTTCACTGATCATGGAAAAGAATCCGCAGACAGCCTATGCGGTTAAAATCAGGAGAATATAGTTTATTCAATCCTATTAATAAACAGTATCCAATTAAAAAATTGGATTTTATAGCACCTAGGGAAATAAAAATCTATTTTTAAGTTCATGGTATTAAAATACAATTGTGACACCTCCCTAATCAAAAGGGGGATGAGTCCGCCAGGATATTATTTTTTACTGTTACCTAAATAATGAAGTGTTACATTGTAGGCAGGAGATAATATAAAATTGCACAAAGGAGTATAATTATTGACCTTTGTGTACCTTAGTGCTACCTAAGTGTACCTTTGTGGTTAAATAAGGAGAACACAAATTAATTGAACGAAATATTATACATAGGAATAACCCAGTCTTTTTTCGCAGGGCTGATGATTGCTACCAAACGGAATCCACAGCCTGCCGACCGGATCCTGACAGCCTGGCTGTTCCTGATTGCTATTGAAATGGTTTTTGCCCTGGTTAATGAGGCCGTCATCCCCTTGTATGAATTTGTTTTTATACCTTTTACTTATGGACCATTACTTTATCTATATGTTAAGTTTCTTACGGTTGAAGACATAAAATTCAGATGGACCTTCTGGCTGCATTTTCTTCCGTTTATTGCAGTTTTTACCTCAGCCATCGTATTCCATGGGAGGCCGGTGATAAAACTTGATAATTTTTTTTCAAATGATCCCTATCTTTCTTTCCGTCTGATATATGGACTATCATTTTATATCTCAATCACAACTTACAGCATTATTACATTTGTCCTGATAAGGAGGCATGAAAAAAATGTTAAAGATCTTTTTTCCTATACCACTTCCCGTATTACGCTGAGCTGGCTTAAAATGATCTCGATCAGTTTTTATGTAACATATGTGCTGGTATTTATTGTGGGTGTGTATGTAATCTTTAAAAAGGAATTACCATATGATCCGACCCTGGTGTCCTATTTCGGGCTAACCTTTTTCGCTTTTGCTTTCAGTTTTTATGGAATTAAACAGCCGGGTATTTTCAATGAGTTGTATGCTGAAAGACGGGCTTCATCAAAAAAAGTTGTTATAAAAGATCCCGGTACCAAATATGAACGTTCAGGCCTTAAAGAAGCGGATGCAGAAAAATACCTGACCAGGCTGCTCAGATGTATGGAAACAAAAAAGCCTTACCTTGATATTGACCTTACCATCCAGGATGTGGCAGAATCACTGAATATTTCAAGGCATTACCTGACACAGGTGATAAATGAGAGGCTGAACAGGAATTTTTACCAGTTCATTAATGAGTACAGGGTTGAAGAGGTTAAAAGGTTGCTGGAAGATGAAAATTACAAAAAATATACCCTTACAGCTATTGCCTTTGAAGCGGGATTCAATTCAAAGTCATCATTTAACAGTGCATTTAAAGAAATTGTAGGGATGACACCGTCGGAGTACAGGGAAGAACATAATTTATAAGTATAATAGATTATTTCATCCGAAAGGAAGGTCAATCGATTCAGTCAGCATACCTCCGAGATATCTGCCGCCATCTTCGGTGACAACAAAACAATCCTCGATCCTGATGCCGAACTCATTATAGATATAAATTCCGGGTTCATTGCTGAAAGTCATCCCCTGCCGGAGTTCCAGGTTATTTCCTTTAACCAGGTACGGGTATTCATGGCCTTCCAGCCCTATCCCGTGCCCGAGCCTGTGGAGAAAGTATTTATAATCCGGACCATATCCCGCATCATCAATCACTTTTCTGGCAGCTGCATCAACCGATCCGCAGGTAACACCCGGCCTTACGGTTTTCATTGCCGTTTGCTGTGCTTTCAGAACAACATCAAAAACTTTTTTCTGTTTGTCTGACGGTTCACCGAAAACAATACTTCTGGTCACATCGGACTGGTATCCCTCAATACTGCATCCTCCGTCGATGAGTATGACATCACCCTGGTGCAGGCTGTGTCTCTGCCGGGTGCCATGAGGGAACGAACTGGTAAATCCAAACTGTGGATACCCACTTCCTGAAGCACCTAACTTCGTATGAGCATCCCTGATAAGTTCTCTCAGTTCAGCAGATTCCATCCCCTCCTTTGCAAGTTTGAATGCTTCCCGGTAGGCTATCTTGGTAATCTGATTAGCAAGGTCCAAATAAGAAAGTTCTTTTTCTGTTTTAATACCCCTGCAGTTTTCAGTAATCAACGCTCCGTTGACAAGCTGAAGCTGTGTTCCTGCAGCAGCTTTTCTGATACCTTCCACGACAAAGTTCCTGACATTGGGATCAATAGCCAGTTTACCGGGAATACCATTAAAATCTTTCATGATTGAAATAACCAGTTCATATGGAGATTCATGTTCCTGCCAGATGCGTATATCAGATCCGAATTTGATAACTTCTCTTGCCCGCTCCAGTTCAAATGCAGGACAGACCCATATGATTTCTCCTTCGGTGTTCATGACAGCTCCGAAAAGTCTTTCGCTCTGCCACCATGACAGGTTAAGGAAATAATTAAGGTTGGCTCCTCCTGTGATGAATAAACCGGTTATTTGATTTTGTTCCATCAGCTCTCCGGCTTTCCGTTGCCTTGTGATATAATCTTCGGCCGTAAGGGGTTCCACACCGGCAGTCATGTTTTCAAGTTCCTTAAACCTATGGCTTTCATTGTGGCAGCTTGTAAGGAAACTATTCACGAATCCAAAAGAAGCTACAGTAATGCTCCCTGTTTTGATAAAATTTCTGCGATGTACTTTCATTGGTATAGGTTTTAAACTTAAGGATATTAAAGGTAATCTATTTGCTCAAATATTTTTTAAAGAATTATCATTTATCCTGAAAAGGAGGATTTGTTATTCAATTAAGAAAGATATCACCTAAAGAATAAAAAAAGCTTCTCGCAGATCTTCGCAGATTTTTTCGCTGATTTACGCCGATAAAAAAGGTTGTAATAAGTTATCTGCTAAAATTTGAGTGGCAATCTGCGCTAATCTGCGAGAAATGAAAACCCGGAGACACTTCCCGTACTTATTTTAATTTATTTAACATTGATCTTGTAACTATCCTGAATTTTATTATTCGGTTAATTATCAGCACTTTAAATGTACTATCCGCCAAGTCAGGACAAGTCCGGTGTGTATGCTTAGCGGATCGGACAAAAATGAAGGAAATCCACAGTAATATTGTATAGATGCGGTGATTCACATGAAGCAGAATAGAATAATGAAGGTAATTAAGTATGTATTTGTGTTACTGGTTTCACTTGAATTTGTTCTTTCTATCCAGGCACAGGGTCTTTTTGAAGCGGGTGGATTGAAAAGTGAAGAAAACAAAGAACCATTACTCGAGATGCATGGTTATGGAAGGGGAGCATTTTATACAGGTGAAGAAGATGGCTCTATAAATGTTTCAAGCGGATATCTTGAAGCCGCTTTCAGTGTAAAATTTAAACCTGATAAAGCAGTAAATATTTTCTCGGAGTTTCGTCTTCGTGGTGGTAATGAATATGGAAGCAATTTCCTTAAACCGGCCCTCAGGGAATTATATGCAGATGTCTGGCTTGGGAAGCTCGATCTCAGGATAGGCCATCAAATCATCGCATGGGGCAGGGCTGATGGATTGAATCCGACAGATAACCTGACGCCGAAAAATTATTTTGTAAGATCCCCGGAACCAGATGATGTCAGGATGGGGAATTATCTTTTCAGGGCGAGGTACCAGGTTAATGAGCAGATCAGGCTTGAAGGGATATGGGTGCCATTCTACAGGTATTCAGTTTACCGTTTTGACCTGTTTGACATGCCGGATTTTGTAAAATTCAATGACCGGGGCAACCTGGCATGGGAGAAGTCGGGAGGGAACATCGGGATGAAAACCGAATTTATGCTCGGAAGAATAGATGGCTCACTTTCCTGGTTCAGGGGTTTTGATCCTCAACCCGGGATTGATCTGGATCATCTCGGCATGCAAATGACCGGAGATATTGAACTGGACCTGATAGCCCGAGCATTCAGGCAAAATATTATCGGGGCCGATTTTGCTACAACTGCCGGCAATTATGGCGTAAGGGGAGAAGTGGGACTCAGGATACCGGATAAAAGTTACAGACAGGAAATATTTACACCTAAAACGGATCTCAGGTATGTTTTTGGAATTGACAGGTCTTTCAGGAATTTTCTCGTGATGGTTCAATACAGCGGGCAATGGGTACCCGGCTATACTGACATGCCTGAACTGATGATTTTCCGGGAATCTGGGGAATTTATCATTCCGGATCCCTCATCATTCATGGAAATACCAGGAATGATAGCTGAACAGATCAAAGGATTTAACAGGATCATCCACGGTCAGACACACAGGGTCAGCCATACTGTATCGCTCCGCCCTTCTGTTACACTGTTGCATGAAACACTGAAGATTGAAGCATATGCCATGTATAATCTTAGCACAGAAGAATTTACCATGATACCGAAAGTTACCTACAGTGTCAAAGATAACTGGCAGATCTCCCTGGGGGGCCAGTATTTCAGCGGACCGGAAAATACACTGAATGATATGATCGGGCCTGTTTTTAACGGGGGATTCCTGGAATTAAGAAGAAGTTTTTAAATATATCTAAGGATATATCATGCAACTAAGATTGTAAGAATGTCATCCTGAACTTGTTTCAGGACCTTCTATGACATTATACAAGTATTTCCTTAGAAGGTCCTGAAACAAGTTCAGGATGACATGGCATGAAACAAGTTCAGGATGACAAATAATTAAGCTAAGACAATCACATAAAGTAAGTTAAACATGAAATCAGGAGAGTTTATTATTAAATACAGGTGGCTGATTATCGCATTAAGTGTGGTCATAACGGTCATTTTTGGATTACAGATTTTCAGGGCAGACATAGATCCCGACCTGGAAAAATATATTCCACCCGAAATGCCTTCACGGTTGAGTACAGAAAAGA
>CAZRHW010000165.1:0-6169 GCA_964599785.1 uncultured Bacteroides sp.
ATCCTCACCCCCGACTGGTTTGTACAAAATGATCCGGGAAAACCTGATAAACGGAAAAAATATATACTTAAACCTGCACGGGAAGATGGTTCGGCCGGGATCACAGACGAATCCATAATCTCCGGGGATAACATTGATGTGAATGAATTCAGCAGGAAAAGGGAGATGAAAAATTGGTTCCTTGAGGAATTTATCCGGGGAAGGGAATTCAATCTTTCCCTCATAGGTGGTAAAGGAGGCCCGATTGTTTTACCCCCGGCAGAAATGCAGTATGTCGGGTATCCTGAAAATAAACCGAAAATCCTGAATTTTGCTTCAAAATGGGATGAAGAGTCATTTGAATATCATAATACGATCCGTACTTTCGATCTGCCTGCAGAAGATAATGCCCTGATAACTGAAATGACGGACATATGCTACCACTGCCAGAAGATTTTTGAGCTGAAAGGTTATGCCCGGGTTGACTTCAGGGTTGATGAAAATAACAAACCGTATGTGCTTGAGGTGAATATTAATCCATGCCTGTCACCGGATGCAGGATTTCCTGCCGCCTGTCAAAAGGCAGGTATGTCTTATACTGAAATGATTGATCATATTATCTATGATGCCTTTGTATGAATAATCAAACTTATACCCTCAGATCAATCCCGGGACACGATGACCCGTTACATATTGAAAAAATTGTCCGTTCCACCGGCTTCTTCCGCGAAGATGAAGTGCTCGTAGCTGTTGAGCTTGTTAAGGAAAGACTTCTGAAAGGTGCAGACAGCGGATATGAATTCCTGTTTGCCGATTTGAGAGGAATTCCTATAGCTTACAGTTGTTATGGCCTGATACCCTGTACCATTCATAGTTATGACCTGTATTGGATCACCACGCATAAAGAGCATATGAACCGCGGGATCGGTCGTACACTACTCCTGGAAACCGAAAAAGCAATAAAAAAAGCCGGAGGGTCAGGGATATACGTGGAAACTTCATCCAAAGAACAATATGCACCCACCCGGGCCTTTTATGAAAAGAACGGCTATACCCTCAAAGCAAGATTTGAAAATTTCTACGACAAGGAAGATGATAAATATATATATGTGAAATATTTATAATAATCCTTCTTTTATCTCATTATATATCGACTCAACCAACCTGGCTTCATTTTCATCAAATTCATCCGTGATTTCTTCCAGTGTCCTTTTTTCATCTATCAAAGACCTGATCTTTTCCTGCCTTGCCTGCATTTGACTGATGTGGTTTTTAATAGCCTGCCGGTCAACAATCTCACTATGCCCGCTGCAAAATCTTTCAGCATCGATCGTTTCGAGCATCTTTGTAAGGGTTTTCACATGCTCAAAGGAATTGCCTCCCTTATAGGAATGAATAAGCTGTGGTCTTCCCTGAAAAAACTGATCCCCGATAAAAGCCGTTTTTTCCACGGGGAAATATACAACTATGTCCCCTGTTGTATGTCCCACTCCAAAGTACCAAAGTTCCACTTTTTCTGAACCGTAAAAAATATCCATGTGATCCCTGAATGTTATCCCGGGAACAAATGATGTCATGGTGGGACCTCCCCAGATAGATGGAGATCCATCCCTCCCCGGATGAAAAAACTCCTCCCGGCAATTTTCATGGGCAATAATGATCACTTCCTCCGGAAAATACTGGTTTCCGTTCACATGATCCCCGTCACTATGTGTGTTAACCAGATATTTTATAGGTTTATCCGTTATTTTTCCTATCTCTTCAATTGTCTGATCAACTGATTCCTTATCCATTTTAGCATCAATGACCAAAACACCATCATTTCCGACGTACAATCCTCCGTTTGCACCTCTCCCATCCAATATTTCATACAATCCATCAGATATTTGTTTTAGCCTGACAGGTCTGACTTCCTGCTGTTGAGCAAAAGAAAATGATACAAATAACAACATGCCGGATAAGAAGAGGATGGTTTTAAGTTTCTTTTTCATGATTTGATTTATTATTCACTATTATATAAATGATATTTAGGACATTAAATATAACCTTATTGTGTTAATGAAACAACTGATTAATTGAATGTTAGGTAATATCTTGCCGAACTGTGCTGCCGTGTGACTCTATATAATATGTTCGAAATTAACATCTTCGGTCTAAAAACACAACCATTAATTTAATTAAAATCATTAAATCGCGAATTACATATAATGGAGGTTTATAGATTATTCAACAGTATTTTTATTAATGTAATGGTACTGTATCAGGCCAGAAATCCGGAGGTATCTCATATTTCAATCTCTCAAAATCGTTAAAGCCCCTGGTAATGGCTGTTTTTAATAATTCTTTAATGTCTTTATCATTCCCGGTTTTGTAATTATATAATGCCTTAAAATAGGGTACTTCCGGCACATCCCGCTCAGCATATTCATAGATCCTGAGTAAATTCTTTAAGTTTTTATCTACCAGATTCTTTTGCAGCAACTCATTTACCCTGGAATAAAGGATGATCCCAACAAATCCTTTCAGGCGAAAATAAAAATCCTTTTGTGTGCTGTCGGTGCATGTTCTTATCCTGCTGTGCAAGGTATTGATTTCATTGTACCACCAGATAGTATCAGGATCAGTCAGTTTATCATAATATGCCTTTTTCAGGGTCAATTCTTTTTCCAATAAGCTTTCAAATTTTTCCTTATAATCATTAAACCCCGGCATTTTTTTCAATTCATCAATTTTCTTTAATATTTGTTTTTCTCTTTTTTTATCATCATTAAAACAATATGCTTTTCCCAGGGCTTTCCCGGCAAAAAACAGATCATTTGATTTTATCAGGCTGTCGGATGTCTTCAGATTCTTTACGACAATTCTATCAAGGATATTCTCCCATGTATTTGTTCTGTCTCTGAGAATATACACTACCGATTCAAATATTTCCTGATCGGGTGGCCAATCATGCGATCCCCTGAAAAAATCGGCAAAGAACCATCCATCCGGATTTATATCATAAAAAAGAGGAACATATTGTTCCATAAAATTAAAATCCCTGGTACCCGAAACAGCATATATCCGCTCCCCTTCAAACGTTTCCGGCAGTTTTCCCGGACCGGCTCCATACATGATAATCCCGGTAACTTTATGATTAGCTCCATAATGAAACGCCATCCTGGCTCCTCCTGAGAAACCGGCTATGATAATTTTATCCTGATCAACCGGATATTTTGCCCTGATATCCGCAAATAGTATCTCAAGGGACTGATTAAAACCGGTATAATTATTCCTGATTTTTTCTGAACCTGCAATGATTACAGGAACATTTTGTAAGGCCCCTGTGAATTTATTTACGGCATTTCCCCCATTCCCATGTGGGTCGATAGCAATGATGAGGGGCAACTTGGCTTCATCTTCAAATCCTTCAGGAAGGGTAATCACATATTTATGGTCCGGTTCGTTTTTACAGGAATCAAGGACAGGTTCCTGGTATTTGTATTCCTTTACCTGATTGTTTTTACCAATTCCACATGCCTGAATAAACAGTACTACCAAAAATATAAGGAAAAGGGTATTTTTTCCTGATTTAAAAATAATTTCATAACTCCCTGAATGAATAAACTGTACAGTCATTTATTAATTTATCAACTGATTATTTGTAAAATAAACTTTTCCATTAGTAATAAACCATAGTAAGTAAAAAGAATTTTTTTATTTCCTGAAATTGAATTACGGGGAAAAATTAATCAACGCACTCCGTCACATTTTTGAAATATTTTTTCTTAAACCACAGTGCTACATTCACCAGTAATATAAGGACAGGTACCTCAACCAGTGGCCCGATAACGGTAGCAAAAGCAACCTGTGAGCTGATACCGAAAACGGCTACAGCCACCGCTATAGCCAGCTCAAAATCATTACTGCCTGCTGTAAAAGCGAGCGTTGTGGATTGCTCATAACCCGCCCCCATTCTCCTGGCTATAAAAAAAGTAAGGAAGAACATCAGGGCAAAATATATAGTAAAGGGAAGAGCCACACGGAGCACATCCAGAGGTAATTCTATTATCTTTTCCCCTTTAAAGGAAAACATCACGAAAATTGTAAACAGCAGGGCAATGGGTGTCAGCCATGATACCCCGGGTATGTATTTATTAAAATACCATTCATAACTCCCTATTTTACGCATAAGCAGGCTCGATAAAAGCCCGGCAGCAAAGGGGATACCGAGATAGATCATCACTGTCAAAGCGATTTCCCCGATAGAGACTTCCACAGTAGCCCCACTCAATCCGAAAACAGTTGGCAACAATGTGATAAAGATATAGGCATATACCGAATAAAGGAATACCTGGAACAGGGCATTAAAAGCCACCAGCCCGGCAGCCAGCTCACTGTCTCCCTTCGCAAGGTCGTTCCAGACCAGCACCATGGCAATACACCGTGCAAGTCCAACCAGTATTACTCCGACCATCATTTCTGGTTTATCCGCAAGTAAAAGGATGGCAAGAAAGAACATAACAAACGGCCCGACGATCCAATTTTGAGCCAGGGAAAGAATCAATAACCTGATATTCTTAAATACCAGTGGGAGTTTCTCATATTTAACTTTTGCCAGCGGTGGATACATCATCAGTATCAGCCCGATAGCAATGGGAATGTTGGTCGTTCCTCTGCTCAGCGAATCCCAGAAACCGGCAATTCCGGGTACAAAATAACCTATGATCACCCCGGTAAACATTATGAGAAATATCCATAATGTTAAAAACCGGTCGAAAAAGGAAAGATCCCTGGTTGAGTTGCCCATACCAGCTTATTTTTCAGCCGTTACCGTAATACTGTACATCCCTGTTCCTGATTTTCTGAAATCAACTAACTCGCCACCAGGTATAAATTGCAACAGTAAAGAATCAGGAATGCTATTTTTAATCTCCGTTTTTATTTCGATATTGATAAATCCGGCTGATCGAATCAGATTCAAATATTCAGTCTTCTGCAATGCACCCGATACACATCCTGCATACATCTCGGCAGCTTCCTGAATTTTTCCGGGCAATGTCCCGTCCAATACAATATCGGAAATGCAAAAATGACCCCTATGTTTCAATACCCTGAATATTTCTGAAAAAGCTTTCTTTTTATCAGGAACAAGGTTTAAAACACAATTACTGATCACCACATCATAACTTTCGTCCGTTACAGGCATATCTTCTATATCACCCTTAATGAATTCCACATTCGTATAACCCAGTTTTTGGTTATTTACCCTTGCTTTTTCAATCATTTCATCTGTAAAATCCAATCCTGTTACCATACCAGTCTTCCCCACAATTGCACGTGCAACGAAACAATCGTTACCGGCACCCGAGCCCAGGTCCAGGACCGAATCGCCGGGGTTGATTCCTGCATGCTCAGTTGGCAAGCCACAACCAAGGCCCAGGTCGGCCTCTTCCATGTAACCCGGTTGTGTTTGATAACTTTCACTGAATACGGAATAATTTTTTTGCGTGCCTGATCCGCATCCACAACTGCAAGGTGGCTGTGAACTAACTATTTCAGCATACTTTTCTCGTACAATTTTTTTCAGATTTTCAGATGTTTTCATGGTAATTAGTATTTATTATTGTTTTAAACTTTTACTTAACATCACCCTCCCCCAACTCCTCCTTTTCGTCAACTTCACCCCCCACCAAACCTCCCCCCTGAAAGGGGAAGGCTTAGATTTTTTCTAAAAACAGTTCCCCTTCCCACCTCAGGGGAAGGGGTCAGGGGATGGGGTGAAGTTTTTATCCTGATTTATCCCTTCAATATATTCAATCATAAACCCTTTGATTTATTTAATATTCTCAAGGTAGAATTTGTAAAATCCATCCTTAATCTCATCCCTGACTCTCCTGAATACAGCAAGGATTTCTTCCTCTGTTCCTGTAGCCCGGGCAGGATCATTAAAACCAATATGCAGCCTGTTCTTTACCAGGCCGGTAAAAACGGGGCAGGTTTCCTTTGCATCATCACAAACGGTTATAACATAATCAAAGGAATCATGAAGAAATTCATTCACGCTTACGGTAGTATGTCCCTGCAGGTCAATTCCCACCTCATTCATTACCTGTATGGTTTTGGGATGAACCCTTCCCGCAGGAAAGGTGCCGGCTGAGTATACATTAAGTTTGCTGTCGAATGATTTTAAAAAACCCTCAGCCATCTG
>CAZRHW010000166.1:0-4403 GCA_964599785.1 uncultured Bacteroides sp.
GAAACCTATGAGTTTGATTTCGACAGGCGGTTTATTACACCAAGTACAAAATACGCCGGTGCATTGAACCTGGAACGTACTCAAAACCTGAATAACATTAATTATAACGATACCATTGTTATACCGACCAAGGTTAATTATAATCTTCTGGATATGTGGTTTGGACGAGCATTTGCCCTTACTTCAATAAAAAGATATTCCCCAAACAGGATCAATCTTGTTTTGGCAACCCGTATCCAGACAAGACGTTATTATGAACGACCCGAGGTCTCTGAAAATACATTTTATGAATATCATAACAAAACACTCTGGTTAAGTAGCATCTCCCTGTCACAGCAAAGATTTTACAAAAGTAACCTGATCTATAGTTTTGGACGAACAGAAGACATTCCCCAGGGAACTTTACTGAATTTTGTGCTGGGACCTGAGTTTGATGAATTTGCCAGAAGGTTTTATACAGGCATCAGCCTCTCCAGAGGAGAACTTGTGGCAAATCTGGGCTATCTGCACACAAAAGCAGAATTCGGTGCATTTATTAATAATGAATTTTTTCCCGACCAGGGGATATTTCACCTGGAGGCAAACTATTTTACAAACCTTTATATCATAAACAGGTTCAAGATCCGGCACTTTCTTAACCTGAACTATGTTAAAGGTTACAACAGATTCTTAGATGAATATATTAATATTAACAATGATAATGGAATACGGGGCTTTAAGGATGATGAGGTCAGGGGGACCCGGAAAGCAACGATGAATTATGAAGCAGTAGTTTTTTCCCCTTATTACTTTTATGGTTTCCGGTTTGTCTTTTCCGGATTCCTGGACCTTGGACTGATTTCTCAGGCAGAACCGCTGCTTCTGCAAAAATTGCACACTGGTTTTGGTATTGCAATAAGAATAAGAAATGAAAGGCTCGTATTTGAAACATTATCTATTCGGATTGGTTATTATCCCACACTTGCCGATGAAAAGTTCCCTCTCCTGTTCGATATTTCCGGAGAAAAGAGACTTAATCCGGAAGATTTCCATGTAAAAAAACCAGATTTAATCAGGTTTAATTAACTAATCTGTAACGTCCTGTGCAATTGAATCTACGATATTGATAATCAGGAATTTATAGAGCCACGCCGCGGCGCGGCTCTATAAAAAAAATCCATGATTCAATTACCTGGTTTTTTCAATCGCACTGCGCGTTAATCTGATATTTTCCATAAATTTGTTTGAGTAAGGAAAGAAAATGCTTGAACAATTCAGGAATTTAATCAAAGAAAAGCGCTTAATCAGGAAATCAGCCAGGATACTCCTGACAGTCAGTGGCGGTATTGATTCAGTCGTAATGTTAGATCTCTTTATCCGGTCGGGTTATACTTGCGGTATAGCTCACTGTAACTTTGGCCTTCGTGGAGACGAATCGGATGGTGATGAAGATTTCGTTCGTCAGCTGGCATATCAGCATGGTATAAAATTTCATTGCAAGCGTTTCAGTACTGAGGAATATGCTGAAGAGGCTAAAATTTCGATTCAGATGGCTGCCAGAAAACTCAGGTATGACTGGTTTGAAAAGATCAGGTTATCCCATTCCTATCATTTGATCGCTACAGCTCATAACCAGGATGATGTGATTGAGACATTCTTTATTAATCTGATCCGGGGATCAGGTATCCGGGGATTAACAGGTATAAAATATAAAACTGGAAATATTATTCGTCCACTGTTATTTGCCTCGAGAAGCCAGATTGAAGAATATGCAAATGTTCAGGAATTATCTTTCCGTGAAGATTCTTCAAATGCTTCTGAAAAATATACCCGCAACAAGATCAGGCATAAAATCCTCCCTCTTTTAGAAAGTATCAATCCCAGCTTCAGAAGTTCTATAATAGAAACAATAAATAAATTAGGTGATACAGAGGATATCTATAATTTCGAGGTAAACAGGAGAAAGGAAGAGATGGTTGAAGAAAATGGAGATACTGTTACCATAAATATAGAACATCTAAAAGATATCCCACACCGCCGCACCTACCTATATGAATTTTTATCTGAATTTCAATTCACTCCTCGTCAGATAAAGGATATCGATGATGCATTAGAAGCAGGTTCTGGTAAACAATTCTTTTCCCTGACCAGTCGTCTTGTAAAAGACAGGTCCAGGTTGTTAATCACTCCCATCGAGCATGAAGAGCACAGGAAATTTTATGTTGAGGAAGGTACCGACTATATATTCGAACCGGTACACCTTGAATTCGAGGTTGTTAAACAGCAATCAACATTTCAAATCCCTCATGATCGTTATATGGCCTGCCTGGACTTTGACCTGCTCACATTCCCACTATTGATCAGAAAATGGCAATCAGGAGATTATTTTCACCCACTCGGCATGAAGCACAGGAAAAAGCTGAGTGATTTCCTTGTAGATCAGAAATTATCCATCGTTGACAAAGAAAATCTGTGGTTAATTATAAATAATGAAGATATCATATGGGTCATCAACCAAAGAATTGATGACAGGTATAAGATTAGTGAAAAAACACGGAAGATCCTGAAGATAAAATCAGTCAGATAACAATCACTCAGGGCATGACTTGGAGTCATAACCTGAGTGTCTTATGAACCCTTCGGATTATTCTATATTCCTCCTGAGGTTCTCAAAGAATTTTTTTAATTCCTCAAAATCTCTCTTCCTGATTATCTTCATAAGATCATCGAGCTTGGCATTGATCTTTTCAATCTGATCTGCAGCATAGGGACTGAATAAAATCTCTGAAAGCAGATAATCATCTTCCGATAATACCCCCCTGGCCACATCCAGGTGTTTCCTGAATGTTGTGCCGGGAGCTTCCTGTTTTTTCATACAGGCAGCAAATACAAGAGATGAAGAAAAAGGAATAGACAGGGAATATGCGATTGTCTGATCGTGCTCCTCAAATGTATATTCATATATGTTCAGATTCAAAGAACCATAGAATTTTCTGAAGAATTCCTTCCCTTCTTCATCCGATTCCCTTATAATGATGGCATTCTCACTTGCCAGTTCCTTAATGTTTGCAAAGGTAGGTCCAAACATAGGATGGGTGGAGACGAACCGCATGCCACAGGTCTGATAATATTTCCAGAGGCCATTTTTTACAGAGGTGATATCGGCAAGAATACAATGGGTGCCAAGGAAAGATTGAACTTCACGAAAGACGGTTATGGTATTATTCAGGGTTACAGCATTAATAAGCAGGTCAGGATCAAATTGCCTGATCTCCTCATAACTCAGAAATTTATGAGCATTAAAGAAGTACTTCAGCTTATGTTTCTCATGGTCATATACACCAACCTCAAAATCAAGGCAAAGTGACTCAACCAACCATGATCCCATTTTCCCGGCTCCAATAATGGCTATCTTCATTTTCGTATTGATTTATCAATTTTTTGTTCAAGTAACATGAAATCAGCCATTACAATTTCTGAACAGGCTTCAATCACAACAGGTACTCTCAGCGCAATACAGGTATCATGCCGGCCCCCTATTTCCAGATTAACCATTTTCCCTGTTTTCATATTCATTGTCTTCTGGGTTCTTGCAATACTGGATGTTGGCTTCACTGCAACCCGGAACAGGATTTCGTTCCCATTCGAGATACCACCGTTAATACCACCGGCATGGTTGGTCTTTGTTTGTCCGTTAGCACCGATCAAATTATCATTATGTTCACTGCCTCTCATTTTTGCAGCTCCAAAACCGGACCCGAATTCAATGCCTTTCACGGCAGGGATTGAAAAAACTAAATGTCCAAGCACCGATTCTACTGAATCGAAAAAGGGCTCGCCGAGGCCAACCGGTACGTTCCTGATGCTGCATTCAACGATTCCTCCTATAGAATCATGTTCTTCTAATGCCTTGTTCACAGCCTTATCTATATCATTAATACCACCGGCTTCGATGAGGTCTGCATGACAATGAACCGGATGGATGATCTTTTTTGCCACAACACCTGCTGCAACAAGACCTGTGGTCAATCTTCCTGAGAAATGGCCTCCGCCACGTAAATCTGCAAACCCGGCGAATTTTTTTAATGCAACAAAATCTGCGTGTCCCGGCCTGGGTACTTCAGCTACACCGGAATAATCCGATGAACGAACATTTTTATTCATGATGATGATCCCAACAGGTGCGCCGGTCGTAAAACCATTGAATACACCACTGATAATCTCAGGCTCATCCGGCTCTTGTCTGGAAGTTGTGCCGGGAGCACCACCTTTTCTTCGAATAAAATCTTCGTTAAAATCTTCTTTATCAAGAGAAATTCCTGCAGGACATCCATCCAGGACAATACCAACCGCCGGACCATGGGATTCACCCATGATCGTGATCCGGAAGATTCTTCCAAAACTATTCATAACGATGAATTTAG
>CAZRHW010000166.1:4503-6158 GCA_964599785.1 uncultured Bacteroides sp.
CCCATGATCGTGATCCGGAAGATTCTTCCAAAACTATTCATAACGATGAATTTAGTTTAATACCATACTGTTTATAAAACATTCTCATATCATCACTTTTCATCTGGCCGGGAGCTGTGGCACTGTCATCATCTGCAGAAGCATATGTGAATTCAGCTCCAAGCAGGGGAGCCGCCAGCCTTGAAATCAGTCCCTCCTCACCCATCCCGATTGCAATCACCTCGTGTCCACTGGCATATAAGGCAAAAAGGTTTGCAAGATCATGCTGCCGGTTAATCTTACACGCTATTTTGACAATATCTGCACCCGCTTTCAGACATTTCCCGATGATCCTGTTAAGTTCCGGTAATGGTGGTGTGGCGTTATGATTATGGTATGATATGATGATCCTGCATTGATGTACTTCTGCAAGTTTTATCAGGTTATGCCTCAACCCGGAGGGCATCTCCAGTTCGATATCAAGATAAGAGGCACCACTTATAATAGCCGTTTCAAGCAAAATACGGCGTTCTTCATCTGAAAAATGACCGGGCCGGCAGGTCGCTACCGTCCTCGATGCCATTGAAAAAAGATTCCTCACCTGTTCCTGTGTCAGATCCAGAAGGTCAAGCCGTAATTCAACACACGCTTCACGGGATAATATGTCCCGGCATTCTTCAAAACTCTTATATGCTACAACAGTACAGATCATCTAAAATTTCTTTTATATCATCGATGTTCATGAAGTGTATAATGGACTTACCAATTCCTTCCAATAAGATCAATTTGATCCCTGATCCACTTTTCTTCTTATCTTTCCTTATTGCCTGAAATAAATCAGCAGGATTAACTTCCATCGCAACAGGTAATCCTGTTGATTGAATAAGAGATTTTAATCTGGATGCTTCTTCCTCTGCAAAAAATCCCTCTTTAACTGATATTGCCGATGCCAGGTTCATCCCGATAGCAACTGCTTCACCATGTGTTATCCCGGTTATTTTTTCCAGTGAGTGGGCAAATGTGTGTCCGAAATTCAGTTTCATTCTCGCACCTTTTTCATATTCATCTTCCCCGACAAGGACACATTTGTTTTTCACCGATCTGAAGACCAATTCCTCCAAAACCACCGGATCCTTTGCAAGGAATTCCCCGAAATATGATTCACAATAATCAAACATATCTTTGTCCATAATTGCTCCGTATTTAATCACTTCAGCAATTCCGGCAACATATTCCTTCCTTTCAAGCGTATCGAGCAGATTCAGATCACAGATTACAAATTCCGGCTGTCTGATGACGCCAACAATGTTCTTATATCCTTTGAGATTAACACCATTTTTACCCCCAATCCCTGCATCAACCTGGGCCAGCAAGGTTGATGCTACAAACCCGAACCTGATACCCCTCATATAGGTTGATGCAACAAAACCTGCGATATCACATACAACACCCCCGCCAACGGCCAGGATAAAATCCTTCCTGTCAAGCTCAAAATCCAACAACTTCCCGTAAATACCTGATGCGGTTTCGAGGGTTTTACTTTTTTCTCCCGGTTCAATCTCAATGATCAGGCCTTCAGGAAATTGGGAACGGTATAAATGACTGACACGATGATCCGTAATCACGGCTATCCGCCCGGGAGGAATCAAATTACCGGCATCTTTCAGGTGACCGCC
>CAZRHW010000167.1:0-1278 GCA_964599785.1 uncultured Bacteroides sp.
GATAGATGATATATTGTTTTATATCAATCCCTATAACAAGGGAACAGTATTGGGGAAAAAAGAAATAGAATATTTTATAGAGCAACAGAAATTTAAGTCTGATCAATCATATTTTCTGCCCTGTACAAACCTTGATATAATTAAACGTGTTGTTAATAATCTGATCAACTCGTATGAACGGCTTGGATTTCAGGATAAAGTTATTCAGTTTAAAAAGATTCTTAAGCTTTTTCCTGAAGAGTGACCGGTTATCAAACATTATAATAAGATCTGTACCAGGCCACGAAGCGTGCCACACCTTCTTTGACGGGAGTTGAAGGGCGATAATTAAATTCCTTTTGAAGATCATCCGTATCCGCCCATGTTCTGGCAACATCCCCGGGTTGGATGGAGAGGAAATTCTTTTCTGCAGTCAAACCCAACGCTTTTTCAATAGCTTCAATGAAATCCATCAGATTCACCGGTTTATTGTTTCCCAGATTATATAACCTATAGGGTGCCCTGGAAGAAGCAGGATCGGGATGATTTCCATCCCAGCCGGGCATTCCTTCCGGCGGTGAATTAATCATCCTTCCAATACCTTCTACAATATCATCGATATAAGTAAAATCACGTTCCATGTTCCCATGATTAAAAACATCGATTGGTTCACCTGCCAGGATGGACCTGGTGAAAATAAAAAGAGCCATATCAGGCCTGCCCCATGGCCCATAAACAGTAAAAAAACGTAATCCGGTAACCGGTATCCCGAAAAGGTGACTGTATGTGTGAGCCATCAGCTCATTGGACTTTTTACTGGCAGCATATAAGCTGACAGGATGATCAACATTTTGTTTAACGGAAAAGGGCATGTGCTCATTCATACCATAAACACTGGAGGAACTGGCATAAATCAGGTGTCCGACAGGGTGATGCCTGCAAGCTTCGAGTATATTCAGAAAACCGGCGATATTGCTCCGGATATATGTATGCGGATGGACAAGACTGTATCGTACACCTGCCTGAGCAGCCATGTGGATCACACAATCAAACTTTTCATTTTTAAATAATTTATAAATATTTTCCTGATCATCCAGGTCAATTTTCCTGAATCTGTAAAGAGGATATTTATTACTTATGATCTCTTTTCCATCCTCAATCAGCGTCCTTCTGATTCCCGTTTCTTCAAGTCTGGAATATTTCAAATCTACATCATAGTATTCATTTATATTATCTATGCCGTAAACATGATATCCCTTTTCAAGGAAATATTGTGCAAGATGAAAACCGATAAAACCT
>CAZRHW010000167.1:1288-6113 GCA_964599785.1 uncultured Bacteroides sp.
GGTAACTAATATTTTCATGTTAATATAAACCTGTTTTCGTTTGAAATGAATTGAGTATCAGAATCCATTTATTTAGCATTTTGTGCAATAAGAATAAATGTGGATCTATTATTAATTTTATAAATGGCTTCTCGCAGATTTCGCTGATAATACCGCTGATTTCGCAGAGATTAACAATTTAATAATCAAACATTTGCGGAATCAAAAAGAATTAAAGTTCAATAATTTATAAGATAATAATCTGATTATGACACAGTCCTGTATAATAATATAATAAATTAAAATCTCTTTTAAAATCAAGATATACCCTGGCTCAAAATCTTATTTCGCAAAGCTTACTGCCCTGGTTTCCCTGATCACAGTTATTTTAACCTGACCTGGGTAGGTCATTTCATCCTGGATTTTTTTAGCGATATCATTTGAAAGGTTTTCAGCTTCTTTATCCGTAACTTTCTCACTTCCAACTATTACTCTGAGTTCCCGGCCAGCCTGGATGGCATATGTTTTATTAACGCCAGGATAGGACAGTGCAAGTGCCTCAAGATCTTTGAGTCTCTTGATGTATGATTCTACTATTTCTCTCCTCGCTCCCGGTCGTGCTCCGGAAATAGCATCACAAACCTGAACGATGGGTGCGATCAATGTCGTCATCTCTTCTTCATCGTGATGCGAACCAATCGCATTACATACTTCAGGTCTTTCCTTATATTTTTCGGCAAGCTTCATTCCCAGGATAGCATGTGGCAGCTCGGGTTCGTCATCCGGAACTTTCCCGATATCATGCAGCAGTCCTGCCCTTTTTGCGAGTTTTGCATTTAAATCAAGCTCTGTGGCCATAATGGCACAGAGGTTCGCAACTTCACGTGAATGTTGCAGCAAATTCTGACCATAGGATGATCTGTATTTCATCTTACCTACAAGCCTGATCAATTCAGGATGCAATCCGTGAATACCCAGATCAATGGTAGTGCGTTTTCCAACCTCGACAATTTCTTCTTCAATCTGTTTTTCAGTCTTTTGCACTACCTCCTCTATCCTTGCCGGATGGATACGCCCATCAGTTACCAGTTGATGAAGAGCCAACCGGGCGATCTCTCTTCTGACAGGATCAAATCCTGAAAGTATGATAGCTTCCGGGGTATCATCCACAATTATTTCCACACCAGTGGCAGCTTCCAATGCGCGAATATTCCTTCCTTCTCTGCCAATGATACGGCCTTTTATTTCATCATTATCAATATTGAAAACCGTTACCGAATTCTCTATGGCTGTTTCTGTTGCTACACGTTGTATGGTATCCACGATTATATTTTTAGCTTCCCTGTTGGCTGTCATTTTTGCTTCATCCATAATTTCATTGATATATGACATTGCCTGAGTTTTAGCTTCATCTTTCAGGGAATCAATAAGTTGTTCCCGTGCTTCTTCAGCAGACATACCGGATATCGCTTCCAATTGTTCAACCTGCTGCCTGTGTATCTTTTCCAGATCCTCTTTACGTTTATCAATAAGCTCCAGCTGATTATCCATATTTTCCCGGATAGCTTCAAGTTCTTTGTTTTTCCTCTGGATTTCCTCATATTTAGAGGAAATCACTGTTTCCCGTTGCTTTAACCTGTTTTCAACAATCAGAACCTTTTGATTCTTTTCATTTATTACCTTTTCATGTTCAGACTTCAATTGTAGAAATCTTTCTTTAGCCTGAAGTATCTTATCTTTCTTCAGTACCTCTGCCTCTACCTCCGCTTCTCTTATGATATTCATGCTTTTACGCTTTAAATATTCCTGATAAACGAAATATGTTATTGCCATTCCGGCAATAAATGAGACAATTCCAATAACTACCTCAATTATCATATTTAAATTATTTTAAGTTAATTATACCTATTCCTGGGATGGATTCATTTCAGCCCGCATCAATTCAAAAAATTTTCACAGATAAATATGAATCCAATTTCTAATAAATCATCTTCATTAAAATAAAAAACCCGCATGCTTCCTCAAGATTTTAAAAAACCCCTGTTAAACATGGGTGGGAATGCCACAGGATCTCGAACGTCCACTGTCCCGAAGGGAAATCCCGATAAATCGGGATTGAGGCCTGTTCTAAACCACGCGAGCTTATCCCCAATTTAGTTAGTGTTGAGTTTCAAAAATGTTTGAAGAAACAATGCGGGTTAAATCTTAATATGTTAAAGAACGTTTATTACTCTTTTTCTAATATTGAATCCAGTTCTGAATTTAGTTGTTGGATTTCATCTATCATCGGTCCAATATCATTCCTTTCCTCCAGATCCAATACCTTGATCACATATTGTAAAGCTGCCATCGCCAGAAAATCCTGCGCATCCTTGTCAATATATTTTTGTTTATATTGTAGTACCTTTTCATTTATTAACCTGGCTGCAGTTCTGATCTTTTCTTCGTCTTTTCGTTCAATCTTTAACGGATAATAGCGATCAGCAATGTTTATTCTGATTGATAGTTTATCATCCATTTAGTAATAATGAAAATTATTTCATCTATTTAAAAGAGCAATACATCGGTCGATTTCCCGCACCATCTTGTTCACCCTCAACCTGGCATCATGCAAATCATTGCCTGATGCAATAAGCGTTTTGGCTATCTTTAATTTATCGTATTTAGTTTTAAAGTCTTTCAAACTCTGCTCAATGGTTTTTGCTTTTTCCCTGAGCTCGTGATTCTCCCTGATGAGTGCAACATTTTTATCCTTCTCCTTCTCATACAGATCAATAAACCTTTTGATCTTATCTTTTAGCTGGTTAAAACTGTGACTATCAGATTCACTCATTATAGGAAAATCTTAATACAAATATAAGACTGTTAATGATAATTTAAAAAAAAAAATATCTTCATTTTAAATTTAACAGAATTATGTATTAGTTTAGTTGCTTTGAGAAAATAATCTATAACCTGTAACTTGCAACCTGAAACCTGTAACTTGAGTTCAGCAACTTAGCCTAATTAATTCTTGTTTAAAGTTGCCAGTAAATATTTTTTCATGAGATTTGTTTATAACCTATTACATTTTATTTTCTTTTTATTGCTGACAGAATATGCGGTTCCACAATCACCAATTGTTCAGGATTACTTTCGGTCACCGCTGGATATTAAAATGTACGTATCAGGAAATTTTGGCGAATTACGCGCTGATCATTTCCATTCAGGTATCGATATTAAAACGCAGGGTATTACGGGGAAAAAGGTGCTGGCAGCAGCAAATGGTTATATTTCCAGAATTAAAATTGAAGCAGCCGGATATGGAAAATCAGTTTATTTAACTCATCCTGGTGGCTACACAACTGTATACGGACATCTTGACCGGTTCGTTCCTGAAGTTGAACAATTCGTCAAAGAAAGGCAATATCAGGAAAAAAAATATGCCCTGAATATATTTCCATCAAAGGAAAAGTTTCAGGTTAAACAGGGAGATATAATTGCCTGGTCGGGAAATTCAGGCTATTCATTCGGGCCTCATCTGCATTTCGAGATAAGGGAAGCTGCCAACCAGTATCCTATGAATGTATTATTGTTCGGTCTTGAAATAGATGATAATATTCCACCACGGATTTTCTCTGTCTGTATTTATCCCCTTGATGAACAAAGTTATGTTAACCATTCAAATGAAAAACAAATCATTCCTGTTAAAGAAATAAATGGATCCTATCAAATAATGAATGAGCAGAAGATTAAATTAACCGGCAGGATAGGTTTTGGAATTGAAGCATATGATTACCTGGATGGAACAAAAAACAGGTGCGGAATCTACACAACAGAATTGCTTGTAGACAGTATCACATATTATGCTATGAGAATGGATAAATTTTCTTTTAATGATTCCAGATATGTAAACAGTCTGATAGATTATGAAGAAAAACAGAAAAATAATATCAATATCCAAAAAACATTTATTGATCCGAATAATCATCTGACGCTTTATGATGTAGCTGTTAATTCTGGTGTTGCTGAATTTCTGGATGACAATATACATACCATCACTTTTATTCTGAAAGATGCATATTTGAATTCAACACAACTTGTTTTTCAGGTCCAGGGAGAATCTTTTAACCAGGTTAGCAATCGTGAAACTAACAATGATTTTCTGCAGCTAATGCCATGGGAAACAGTTAATATTTTTGAAAGGGATGATATCAGATTGATTATTCCCGAAAAGGCACTTTATAACGATTTAAAGTTCACCTATTCAAAATCGGCCATTCCCGATGGTTTTTTTTCGATGGCACACCATATACATAATATCTATACACCGCTTCACATTCCAGCAGAACTGTATATAAAACCAATGAATATTCCGGATTCCTTACAGGATAAGACTGTTGTAGTTATTGCCAGCCGGGAGGGTAAATGGCAATATTCAGGTGGCGAGTGGGTAAATGGATTTGTAAAAACCAGCATTCTCCAATTCGGTGAATATTCAATAACAGTAGATACAATTCCTCCAGAGATTACCCCCCTTAATCCGGACGGATCACTAAACATGAAGGACAACTCCTCTATTCGATTTAAAATTGAGGATGATCTGTCGGGGATACAATCATATGAAGGTTATATAGATACTGAATGGGCTCTTTTTGAGTACGATGCTAAAAATAACATCGTGTTTTATATATTTGATCCCGAAAGGTTAACCAGGGAACAGAACCACGAATTGGAACTGTATATTGTTGATAATAAAGATAATATATCTTTCTATTATACAGAGTTTTACTGGTAAAAATGAATAATAAACCGGTCACCGTCCTTGGAATAATGTCGGGTTCTTCGCTTGATGGGCTTGATCTGG
>CAZRHW010000168.1:0-6108 GCA_964599785.1 uncultured Bacteroides sp.
TGTCTTGAACAGGGTGGTTATGATTGGGGATTACTGGCTTACGCCGTCGGATTCGGAGGATCTATGATATGGTTTGGATCTTCAGCCGGAGTAGCCCTCTCGAATAAGTTCCATGAGGCAAAATCAGTTGTCAGGTACGTGAGATTCGGCTGGCACATCATGCTGGCTTATCTCGTGGGATTTTTCATCCTTTTATCCATTATGGGATGGCATCCTATGGAAAAACGGGGTAAAAAAGCCGGAGATATCAGTGAAGCAAAAACGGAATTGTCATCGATGACTGAAAACGGCCTTCTTACTAAACATTTCTTATTTCATCATCTTTATACAACTTCACCCGGGGAATCAATTCCAGAAAATCATCTTTCCGGCATAATGCAGAACCTGGCCTGAGCGTAGTTCCGGTACCCGCTGCAACTGCAAAAATAAGCGATTCATCAAGCGATTTCCCGGTAACGGTACCATAGACAAATCCGGCCACTGCAGAATCCCCTGCTCCGATAGTATTAACCACATCAACTTTGGGGGGAGAAGCCAGGTATTGTTCTTTTTCTGAGATCAGCAAAATTCCCCGTGCACCCATGGACACCAGGATTATTCCAATTCCCTGTTTACATGTGCTCCTGGCCGTGTCGATGATTTCGTCCATTCCTTTCAGGTTGATGCCACTTAACCGGCTTAATTCATGGACATTTGGTTTAATGATATCCGGGACACTCTGAATGCTTGTTTTCAATGCGTCTCCATCAGTATCAAGTACAATTTTTGCCTCTTTACTTTTAACGATCTCAATGATTTTACGGTAAATCTCAGGATGAATACCTGGCGGAAGACTGCCGCTGATGATGACAATCTCAGGATTTTCAAGTTTTTCAACCTTGTGTATCATCTGCATCAGTTCAAAAGGTTTTATTTCCGGACCGCGGGCACTGAAAATTGTCTGGTTACCCGTCTTCATATCATTCACAACAATGTTGGTCCGGGTTTCCCCTGAAATCCTTATAAAATCACAGCTTATCCCTTCATTGACTAACCGTCCTTCAAGTTCTTCACCATCAAAACCACCAACAAAGCCAAGAGCTTTATTCGTCACTCCCAATTCAGTGAGTACCCTCGACACATCGATCCCTTTTCCACCCGCAAACCTTTCTTCCTTTTCAATCCGGTTTGAATCATCGGGTTTGATTTTTTCAATCCATAACGTCCGGTCTAATGCCGGATTTAAAGTTATCGTATAGATCATTTTTCTGCTTATTTATCATTTAACTATCTGAACGAAGATACTTAAAATTAACTCATTCCTGCTATTTATTCCTGTTCCGTATTTATGTCATAACAGGTAGTGCTCTCTACCGGAATATTTTTTGAAATGAAATAATCCCGGTGATTCAGTTTTTTATTTCTGGAAATAACCGGAAGATTAAAATAGTATATCTTTATCCTGAAATCCAAAAAAATCCATGAAGTAATTAGTTCGTTATCTTTACGGGCTATGAAAACCATTATTAAAACGTCCGTTTTATTAATCCTTATCAGTTTTTCTGTCTCATCCTGCTTTACCTATGTGCTGATTGAAAAATCAGTTCCACCGGAAATAATTCTCAGCAAGGCAAAAAACAGTATCGCATTTATCAATAAATATGACTATACCTTACCCGATGCCTCAAGGGAAAAAGAACAAAGTGTTATCAGAACCGGAGTAACACAGGTTATTGAAGGATTAAAAACATCCCTTACCTATAATGAACAGATCGATTTATATATTATCGATACACTGGTTACAGGAAAGGCCCTGAAGAATTTCTCAGATACAATCACTGCAGATTCAGTCAGGGATATTTGCAGAAATAATAACTCGTCATTATTATTAGTATTGGAAACTTTCGATCCTCGATTTGACTGGGATACTGAAGTTGAGGAATTTGACGATGGAAGTAAATCCAGGACAAACAATTTTTACCTTATCATTACTGCAGGATTATCTTTGTACTCCAGTGTCGGTGAGCTGATTGACCGCTCTATGATCTCGCGGTCTGAATTATATAAATCAAGAACGGCCCTGACCGGAATAATAGCCTTTACACCATCCCTGGCAAAAGCAGAGGATGATGTCAGAATATTAGCAAGAATGGTTGGGGAAGACTATACTAAAAAATTTTACCCCGCTACCGAATCGGTCAACAGAAAAATTCTTTTAGGGAAAGATTTTCTGGAGGTAGCTTCATATTGTCATGAAGGAAACTGGGGCAAAGCCCTTGAATTGTTAAAACCCCTCGCTGATTCACCTGATCCCGGAATAGCCAGAAAGGCAGCTCATAACCTGTCTGTTGTTTACGAAGCAATTGGTGATGATAAAGCATCTGAATACTGGATGAAAATATCCGGGGAATGAATAAACTAACAAAAAAACGCATCATTGACATCTTTTCAATTCAATAATGAAAACCATTCATATATATGCATTGGTGATAGGTTTCTATGGTGTTCTGGATATTATAATCCAGAAGAATAAAAAATCTATCATATCACTTAAAACCAAAGACAGAACTTATCTCCCGGTCTTACTTACGTTTATTACCACCCTCATTGCCGTACCCATTGAATACACTTATCTGGATAAGCAGGCATCATGGCCGGTGATGATCGCGGGTATCGTGATTTGCGTCATTGCTGCCCTGGTTAGAGTGAAAGGACATCTCGATCTGAAACACGGCTTCTCAACGAGGGTTGAAAAACAAAAAAACCATGAACTGGTAACCACCGGTATCTATAGTATCATCCGTCATCCTATGTACCTTGCGATCATACTCCTGCTTACAGGAGCCTGTATTATGCTGAAATCCATCTTTTCATGGATATTCGTCATCATAAATTTTTATACCCTTCATATCAGGATAAAAAAAGAAGAAGCATTCCTGAAAGAGAATTTTCCGGAATATATTAGTTACATGAAGAAAACATACAGATTATTTCCTTTTATTTATTAAAAATTATGATACGCTATGCCCAAAAAGATTGTGATCATTTGTGCTGGTATGGCCGGCCTTTCAGCTGGAGCCTGTGCAGACAGGATAAAAAGGAATTCATAATCCAAATCCGCGGAGATTAATCCAACCCGATTGCTTTTTAAAGTAGAAAAATATGTATCTTTTAACGTTCAATAAATTAAAGTCTGAAAATATTTCTTCAGATTGTTAATTCAGTAATCCCCCCTGGGGATGTCATGAAAATTATTATTGTATAAATGGGAAGCTGACCAGCATTCATTTATTATGAACTAATATTCAACACCATGAAAAAATTCTTTTTTTACTTTCTCATGCTCTTCGGAGTAATTTTCAGTATCTCCTGCGCACGTCAGGCAGATGCAGAAGAAAAACTGTTACTGAAAGACAACTGGGCCATTCAGTCTTCAACAGAGATTGGTGAAAACGGAGAAAATATATCCTCACCGGGATATGATCAAGATGGATGGTATCCCACATCTGTTCCCGCAACCGTTCTGGCAGTATTGGTAGAGAATGGCGTTTATCCCGATCCTTATTATGGGACAAATATTGAGTCTATTCCCGGATATGTTACGGGAAGAAGAAGGGAAATGCCGGAAGACAGTCCATTCAGGGTTCCGTGGTGGTACCGCACAGAGTTTAAACTTCCCGCCAACTATAAAGGGGAAAATATCTGGCTGGACTTTCAGAGTATTAACTATAAAGCAAATGTCTGGCTTAATGGAAACTTAATTGCCGACACCACAACCATTGAGGGCGCTTACCGGTTATTTGACCTGAATATCACGGATAACGCCAGACCCGGTGAGATTAATTGCCTGGCTTTAGAGATATTCCCACCTCAGGGAATGGACCTTACCATTACCTGGGTCGACTGGAATCCTACTCCTCCTGACAGGGGCATGGGGATATGGTATGATGTTTTTATACAATCAACAGGACAGGTTGCTATCAAAGATCCTCATGTAATCACCGACCTTCCCCTACCCTTAACGGATGTTGCCGATCTGACAATTTCTGCAGAACTCGTCAATGCAGAAGGAAACCAGGTAACGGGACTGTTAAGGGGAGAGATCGAAGATATTGAATTCTCCACTGAAGTAACGCTCGATCCCGGAGAATCAAGGTTAATCACTTTCTCACCCGATCAGTTCCCACAACTTCATGTTTCCAATCCGCGGCTTTGGTGGCCTCATACAATAGGCACTCCAAATCTTTATGATCTCAGATTAACGTTTGAATCAGAAGGTAAAATATCGGATTTTAAGAAAGTCCGGTTTGGGATCCGTGAAATTACTTCATACATGAATACATTTGATGGACACCGCACAAGGGTTTTCCAGATCAATGGGAAAAATATTGTCATCAGGGGTGGTGGATATGTTCAGGATATGATGCTGCGCCCCGATAAGGAGAGAGATAAGACAGATATTCAGTATGCCAAACATATGAATCTGAATGCTTTACGCATGGAGGCACCCCGTGGTTCGGATCATTTATTCGATCTGTGTGATGAAGAAGGGATCATGCTCATCGTGGGATGGTGTTGCTGCAGCTCCTGGGAGAGATGGCGAAACTGGACACCCCATATCGCAGATATTGCCGAAGCCAGCTGGAAAGACCAGATTGTGCACCTGAGAAATCATCCGTCTGTCTTTAACTGGCTTTACGGGAGCGATAATCCACCTCCGGGTGACATTGAAAATAGATACATCAGTGTCCTGGATCAATATGATGGCACCAGGCCTTACCAGTCATCAGCAACTCAGGATTCAAGTGATATTGCAGGATTTACGGGACTGTGGATGGGACCCTACCCGAATGTCTACGCATACTGCCCTCCTGCTTACTGGTATGGAAAACTGGAATTCAATACCGAAGCAGCCCCGGCCGGTGAGCAAATATCTCCCCTGGAAAGCCTGCGGAAAATGATGCCGGAAGAAGACATCTGGCCCATGAGTAAATCATGGGAAATACGCCTGCACAGACAATTTTACCCTGATGCAAGAAAGGCATTGTTCTCACGTTATGGTGAACCGGCAGGAGTGGAAGAATATATCAATAAATCGCAGGTACTTCAGTATGAAGCAGTAAGGGCTATGTTTGAAGCTTTTGCAAGAAATAAGTACCGTTCAAGCGGAATTATTTACTGGATGTACAACTCGGCCTGGCCTTCCCTTTACTGGCAGTTATATGATTATTATTTCACACCAAATGGCGCATTCTATGGTGCAAAAATTGCCTGTGAACAATTACATATTCAGTATGCTTATGACGACAGCTCCATCTGTGTCATAAACGGAAATTACCAGGATTATAATGATCTGAAAGCATCGGCAAAAGTTTATAACCTAATGATGGAAGAGAAATATGCAAATGAAGTATCAGTAAATGTTTCAGCCGATGAAAGTAAAAAAGTAATGGATGTTGACTGGCCGGCAGATACAGGGATTGTTTTCCTGAAGCTTGAACTGAAAGATGTGTCAGGAGAATTGATCTCATCTAATTTTTACTGGCTGTCGGCAAAAGGTGATGAAAATGCCGATTTTACCGATCTGAACGAACTCCCCGAAGTTAACCTGAATGCTACACTTTCTCCTGTTGAGAAGGAGGGGAATACATACAGTCTTGATGTGACGATAGAAAATCCTTCCCCATCCCTGGCCTTTTCTGTTAATCCAAAAATAATAAAGAACGGCTCAAAAGACCTGGTACGGCCTGTTTTCTGGGAAGACAACTATTTTTCACTCCTTCCGGGTGAAAAACGAACAGTAAAAGTTGAATTCAATGCTGAAAACCTGGATGGGGAAAAACCTTTGTTGCAGGTCGAGGGATGGAATATAAATCCGTTGCAAATAGAAATTAATCAATAATCAGATAAAAAGTCATCCCTTATTAATGATTCATATTTATACAATATAATTGACCATCCCCTCAGAAAATAAATTAACCTTATTAACCACAAAGGGCACAAAGGGCATCACAAAGGTACACAAAGGTCTAACAAATTTTCCTTTGTGTTACTTTGTGCTATCCTTTGTGTTCCTTAGTGGTAAAAATATTAATGTACTTTTAGGTAAATTCCATGTTTTCAAAATCA
>CAZRHW010000169.1:0-4952 GCA_964599785.1 uncultured Bacteroides sp.
GGCCTGAAAACTTTCCGCGAGATGGGCGGATTATGGGAACAATACGATGTACATGAAGTAGCCAGTCCCCAGGGTTGGGCTGATAATATGGAGCTGGTTTGCCGGTTTTATAATGAGCGCAGAAAACAGCTGGTTGAAGCTTCCCCAAACCGCGGGCATACCGAACTCGTGGAACTCGAAGATTACTTTGATGTCGAAATTATTACGCAGAATGTCGACAATCTTCATGAACGTGCCGGGAGTACGCATGTACTTCATCTGCATGGGGAGATCATGAAAGCCAGAAGTACCGGTGATCCTTCCCTGGTATATGAACTCGAAACCTGGCAACTTAATCCGGGTGATAAATGTGAAAAAGGATATCAGCTAAGGCCTCATGTCGTCTGGTTTGGAGAACCTGTTACACTGATGGAAGCAGCTATTGGCATTACCAACCAGGCAGATATATTTGCAGTTATAGGGACTTCACTCGCTGTCTATCCGGCAGCAGGGCTTGTCGATTATGTCCCTGCCCATGTCCCGATCTATCTGATCGATCCGAATGATATCCCTTTGCCTCAATACAGACACGTAGAATTCATCAGGGAAAAAGCAAGTGAAGGCGTGCCGGTTTTAAAACAAAAACTTCTTGAAAAATATTATAAAACATGACGCGTTGTGGAACTAACACGAAGTTGTTGAAAATTTACTATATGTAATCTCCCGAGTACCCGGGAACTGTATATAAAATATTTTATGATTCATTGACTTATTTGTTTCAATCACTCAAATGTTATGTCTGCTCCGAAAAGTTAGAAAATATGGATATGCCACTAAGACACCAAGCCACAAAGATTCACAAAGAATTCTATTTCATTAAGTTCTATTTTGTGCATCCTGGTGTCTTGGTGCCTTGGTGGCAAAAATATTACTTTTCGGAGTGGACTCAATGTTTAAATATTAGAAAGAGCCAAGTCCCGTGAATATAAAAAGATTAAGTTACATCGTGGCGTTTTCATTTCTTTTTCCCGCCATCACCCTTGCTCAATATTTTGACGGCGGTGCAGTTTTTGGAATAAGTGCCAGTCAGGTCGATGGCGACAGGTATTGGGGATTCAATAAACTGGGATTACTGGGAGGCGGTTATATTAAACGTATGTTTACTTATACTGTCGAAGGACAACTGGAACTCAGGTATATCATGAAAGGAGCTTATGAAGCTGAGAACATTGATAACGCGATTTACTATAAACTGGTCCTGCACTATGTCGATATCCCGGTAACAGTCCATTACATCTACAAGAAAAATTTTCTTTTTGAAATTGGCCTTGCACCGGAATTTATTGTTTATAACCGTGAAGAGGATGAATATGGAAAAACGCCGGAAGATGCACCGCCCTTTCATAAACTCACCATGAGTGCCATTGGAGGAATAGCCTATACATTCCGTGAAAAAATTACAGCAGACGTCAGGTATAACTATTCGGTCGTGCCGATCAGAAGCCATCCCAGCGGACAGACCTATCTGCTCAACAGGGGACAGTATAATAATGTGCTGACGTTTGCTGTGTATTATCAGATATCCAGGTAAAATCTGTATCTATTACTAAAAAAAAGAGGTGCAAGGTACAGGGTACAAGGTGCAGGGTAAGAAATATTTATTTCCCGATCCAATTGTTTTCAACATATACAATATAAGAATTTAGTTTTCTTCCTAATTCATAATATTCCTCCAGAAGTTCTTTGCTTTCTTTTAACTCAGAATACAATTCGGCAATTGATTCTAACTGAGAAGTAGATTCATCACATGAAGCATGAGCATAAGTCAGATATTTTATATACTCTCCTTTATACTTTCTCCTGCCGTATCCTTCGACTATTGTATCTTTTATACGCATGGATGATCTCCTTATCTGGCTCCCTATCTCATATTTTTCAAAATCAGGTAAATTCCTTGTAAACCTGTGTACCCGAATGGCTAATTTGAATGCCATTTGATAAATCACTAAATCCTTGTAACTACTCATTACTTAAAAATTATATCATTATTATTTAACTTAAAATATTATAGTGCCGTTCCCTGTACCATGTACCCTGCACCTTGTACCCTGTACCTTCTTTTTACGCCACCGCCAACGCCGCTATACTCACCTTCGTTCCCTCTACCTCCAGTATTGCAGCAGCACATGCTTCCATTGTTGCTCCTGTTGTAAGGACATCATCGACCAGGAGAATATGCTTTCCGGCAAGCAAATCCTTTTCTGTAACGCGGAAAACTCCTTCTACATTCAGCCATCTGTCATAACGTGATTTTCTTGTCTGGGTGGAGGTGTCGGCAGCCCGGATAACTGAAGATGAATTTATGGGTCTGGTCATTGCTTCTGCAATACCCCTGGCAATGCATTCACTCTGGTTAAACCCTCTTTTTTTCAGCTTTTTTTTGTGAAGCGGTACCGGAACAACCATATCAATATCCCTGAAGCCTGATTTTAAAAGGTCATAGCCAAATGCCCTCCCAAGTTCAATGCCAATATCCTGTTTCCCAAGGTATTTAAGTTCATGTATGAGACGCCTGAACCTGCTTCCCTTATTAAAAAAATAATAAGCTGTAGCATTCTCAATCCGGATTCTACCCCAAAAAATCCTGGCAACAGGATTATCCTGACTCAAATGAAAATCGGTTCTCGGTAAATGATAAATACATCCCGAACATATGATCCGTTCATTTTTTATCAGGATCTCCCCGCAGGCAGCACAATGAACCGGGAAAATAAGATTAAGGAAATCATTGAACAGTTCCATGATAAAGGTGTTTATACCTTTATCCGGATTGATCCTGTTTATCGGTGTTGGTTATGAATAATTATGGTCTGCGGTTAGGTCTTTTTCTATGTTTTGACACATTTCCATTCAGGGAGTGAGTCCGCAAACATTTTAAAACCTTTTTCTGTAGTTTTCTTAATCATTTATTTTTAAATTGGTCATGATTGTTTTTATTATATTTTCATACAGATGAGGTTGTTTTTCATCATTATATCCCATTTTATAATATACACCGGAATCCTCGCCCAGGAAGTATCCGATTCAGCTATTAGGGTTGTGAATCCCGAAGAATTCTATATCCAGATGCACCTGCATGATTATCATCTCCTGATTGATGTACGCTCACGTATGGAATACCGCATTTCCAGGATCCCCGGAGCAATCCTGGCTGAAAACAGTACCATTCTTTATTCCCTTACAGATACACTCGATTATGATACCCCTTTGTTCCTATATTGTACAACTGATACACGCAGTTTCTCGGCTTCGAAACTGCTGGCCCAAAAAGGTTTTAAAATTATTTTTGTCCTCGAACCCGGAATTTTAGGATGGAAATCTGCCGGGAATGAAATTGATAAAAAGTGGAACAAACGAAATAAATAAGAATTTAAGGAGTACGTTTAAAAAGGAATTTAATCATTAATGTTCTGGGAAATTGGGCTGTGTCATAACTAAATTTTAATTTTGTAAATTAATGAACTTTATATTTCTCGCAGTTTTTACTGAACCTAAAACAATGATTTTGGGATATCTGCGAAATCTGAGAGAAGCCTTTATAAAACTTAAATTTTATATCATGAGAAGAATCATTTATTTCTCCTTAGCAGTCACTTTATTTTTTGTCTCTTTTACAGTTCAGGCTCAAAAAACCGGGTTAAATCAGTTCAATAGGCTTGAAGTAGGGAGCGATATTGATGTTCAGTTAATCCTCGACAAGACCTGTGGGATTGAATGGACTCTCAAAAATATTGAGGCTGACAAAATCATTACCCAGGTTCAGGATCAGACATTAAAGTTAAAGACCAAACCGGGTATTTATAAAGATGCTGAGATCAGGGTAAAAGTATATTATACCGATCTTCTTGCAATAAATTCCAAAAGCCGGGCTACCATATGGTCTGAAGAAGATCTTTATGCCGACAAGATCCGTTTTACGATCAATAATGGTGGTGAATGCCGTCTAAGGATTTTTGCAGATTCCGTATATGCCTCCGTTACAGAAGGAAGCATCATCTATCTTAAGGGAGAAACAAAATTTCTTGACGTTAAAGTCGGAACAGGTGCCACATTCTCCGGTTACGACCTGGTTGCTGAACAAGTGACTGTTCTGGCTAACTCAGCAGGAAAAGCTAAAATTGCAGTTAGTAAATATCTTAAAGCCACCGCCACATCGAAAGGATTTATCGGGTATATAGGTAAACCTGAAAAAGTTGTGCAGGAAGCAACTCTTGGAGGTGAGATCATACAAACAACAAAAGACGAATAATTCAGAACCACAACCCGGATAATTTCCTGAGCATAGAGAAAGGAATTATCCATGAACGTATTATATGCCGGCTTCACTTGTAGCGAAAATCCAAAAACAGAAATCCTAAACCTTCCAATCCCGAAAGAAAGGCAGATACGTAATAATTAAAATTTTCCCGCCTCCATAATGGCTTGCATCATTAAAACATCCTCCGTGGTTGTTATTTTGATATTTTCCCTGTTCCCCTCCACGAGGGTAATATCGTATCCTGCTTGCTCAACAACACTTGCATCATCTGTAAATTTTTTATGATAGGCCTGCCTGTAGGAATTCTTAATAATATCTGATCTGAAAACCTGGGGTGTTTGAATCAATCTCAGTTTATCCCTTTCAATTGTTCTGTTTCCTGCGGCGATTAATTCTCTCACAGACTCACTGATCTCAATACAAGGGACAGCACATCCTTTTTCCTCTGCCACTTCAAAACAGCGTGAAATTGTTGCCTGGCTGACCAATGGTCTTACAGCATCATGAACGGCTACCAGACAATTATCACTGGCTTTGCTCAAGGCATTCAAAACAGAATGGAATCTTGTACTGCCCCCCGGTACAATATCGTGACTGATGCTGAATTGATTTTTCTTAATAATATCCTTCCAGATTGTAAAATAGTCAGGGTGCA
>CAZRHW010000169.1:4962-6039 GCA_964599785.1 uncultured Bacteroides sp.
CTGTTTTGGCGTTTTAGTCCCCATCCTTTTCCCTTCTCCTCCGGCTACAATTATGACCGTTTTTTCCATGTATTGTTTTAATTTTGAAACACTAATTTATACATTATCAATACAACGTGTATTTTATTCCCGTAATTTGTATTATAATCAGAACATTGCTTTTGAATCGTGATGTATCATAATCATGTGTAATGTCATCCTGAACTTGTTTCAGGACCTTCTTAGATATTACTTAATCTTAGTCATAGAATGTCCTGAAACAAGTTCAGGATGACATTACAGAACAATATACCTGTTTGTAATACAGACCAATATGGATAATAATATTTATATAAAATCTTAATTAAATATAAAACAATCATATAACTTAGGACCCTGCATACAATTAAACATAACCTGTCATGATCAAAAAAAGAACTTTTGACTTTCTTGTTGCACTTAAAAAAAACAATAACCGCCAATGGTTTCAGGACAATAAATCATGGTACGAAGAAGCAAAAAAGGATTTTACAGGATTTATTGACCTGCTTGTATTGGAAGTCAGAAAATTCGATTCTGATATTGGCCAGGTTAATGCCCGTGAAGCCATGTTCAGGATTTACCGTGATGTCCGTTTTTCAAAAGACAAATCACCGTATAAAACCAATATAGGTGCGTACATTGTCCCGGGAGGCAGGAAATCGGGATTGGCAGGATATTATTTTCACATCGAACCCGGTGATTGTTTTCTCGCCGGAGGTATATATATGCCCCTGCCCGATATTCTTAAAAAAGTCCGGCGGGAGATTTACGGGAACATTGAGGAATTCCTTTCTATCATTGAAAATCGGAAATTTTCAGATTACTTTGGGAAGATATGGGGGGAAAAGCTTGTGAATCCACCAGCCGGATATTCAGGAGAATTCGAATATATTGATCTTCTGAAATACAAAAGTTATACGGTTATCCGGCAAATTCCTGAAGAACTTCTTTTTGAAGACAGTTTGCTCCGGGAAGTATCAAACGGATTCAGTATAATATATCCCTTTAACAAATTTATCAACTATGCAATTACCCCGGGTCGTTAATTGTATCCCC
>CAZRHW010000170.1:0-2026 GCA_964599785.1 uncultured Bacteroides sp.
TTCAATGTTGAGCGGTTATTGTCGGTATATTTGAATGCAAAGCGGTATATAAGGCCGCGGTTGCGAACCTGGTTGTAATAGGGGGTTAGGCCGATCGTATCATAGGGTACAAAAATATCGGGCATGATCCCTCCTCCGCCATACACAATATTCCCACCCGGTGTAGTAAATTTCAAAGAATCTGCAAACCTGATGCTGTCAGCTTCAATAAATTCATCATGTTCGAACCTGTTTTGAATTTCAAAATAATAATCTTCTAGGCCATTATTATAGGGTTTTTGAATGCACCTTCCTGTTGGCGTGTAATACCTGGAAATAGTCAGGCGCAGTGCCGAACCGTCACTAAAAACAGTTTGTTGTTGAACGAGCCCTTTACCGAAAGATCTTCTCCCCAGGATTAAACCTCTGTCATTATCCTGTATCGCTCCGGCAAGGATCTCGCTGGCTGAAGCGGAGAATTCATCGATTAAAATAATGACCTCATTATCAATAAGTTCTCCTTTCGACGTCGAATAAATATCATTTCTGAGTTGCGTGTGGCCCTTGGTATAAACGATGAGTTTGCCCTCGTCTAAAAATTCATCAGCAATCCTGGTTGCTGCATCCATATAACCACCACCGTTCTGACGCAGGTCAAGAATCAGTTTTTTCATCCCCTGTTCTTTGAGACTGTTAATCCCTTCAATAAATTCATCGTATGTTGTCCGGGAGAATTGACTGATTTTTATAAAACCAATATCATTGGTAATCATATAGGAAACGTCAACACTTGTAAGAGGGATCTTATCCCTCGTTATTTCAAAATCAATTGGCTCCTCAACACCGTGTCTTGAAATGGTAACTTTGACTTTTGTTCCCCGTTTTCCCTTAAGCATTTTGACCACATCATTATTTTGCATCCTGACTCCCGCTATCAGGGAATCATTCACATATATGATCCTGTCGCCTGCAAGTATGCCAACCTTTTCAGAAGGCCCGTTAGGGATTGTATTAACAATAGCTACCGTATCATCCTGAATATTAAACTGTACTCCAATGCCGCTGAAATTACCCTCAAGGGGTTCGTTGTATTGTTGTAATTCAGCAGCAGGAATATATATTGAATGAGGATCAAGATTTAAAAGAATTTCCGGGATAGTCAACTCGATAAGATCATCCCTGTTAACGGAATCAACATATTCCTGAACGATGTAATCGATGACAGCAGTGATCTTGTTTGTTTTAGGATGGACCTGAAATCGGTCCAGTTTTGAAATCCTGCTCAGCATATTGCCGATGAGCATTCCTCCAACCAGGAATAATGCCAGGAGTAGTGGTAATAATGCTGCTGATCTTTTATTTTGAATTTTCATTGTCCATATTGTTGATTTGTACAACCTCAACATTTGCTTTTTTCAGGAGCTCAATCCCATCTGATATCCGGTAATCGTCAGCATAGACAACACGTATGATTCCGGACTGAATGATTAGTTTGGCACATTCCAGGCAGGGTGAGGCAGTGATGTACAGGGTAGAACCTTCACTGCTGTTGTTTGATTTCGCGACCTTCGTAATAGCATTTGCCTCTGCATGGAGAACGTATGGCTTAGTACGGTCATTTTCATCCTCACATTCATTTTCAAAACCTGATGGTGTACCGTTATAACCGTCTGATATGATCATCCTGTCTTTTACTATCAGGGCACCGACCTTTCGACGCAGACAATAAGAATTAGCAGACCAGATACGGGCCATCTCCAGGTACCTTATATCAAACTGGTGTTGTTTATCCTTATTGTTCTCCATGATGTTCAAATGAATGAAACGCCAGGGTGGGAAATCCCTTTGAAAATGCAAAATTAAAAAAAATACTTACCGGGGGAATAAAATGTACTTAAATGTGCTTAAATGCCTCAAATGCCTCAAATGCCTCAATGGTTGCAATAGTAACAATGGTCGCAATGGTAACAATGGTCGCAATGTCTCAATGGTAACAATTGTCGCAATGTCACAATGGTAACAATGGTCGCAATGTCTCAATGGTAAC
>CAZRHW010000170.1:2126-6031 GCA_964599785.1 uncultured Bacteroides sp.
AATTGTCGCAATGTTGCAATGGTAACAATTGTCGCAATGTTGCAATGGTAACAATTGTCGCAATGTTGCAATGGTAACAATGGTCGCAATGGTGACAAAGTTCACTGCTGTCCCAATTTCTTTAAAAACTTATTTAAATTGAAACAACTGTATTTCTTGAGACAACAGAAACAATAGGAACTAATGCATCAAATTGTTAAATGGACAGATTAAGAATATACGAGTTTATCAATTATTATTTTAAAACAATTGCGACCTTGTAACCCTGCGACAATTGTGACTTTTGATGTATCAGAGAACGTATGGTTTTCTGTATTCCTTTGTTAGTAATTTATTTGCCTCATCATCATTTAAAAATTCTTCTTTTACGGGATCCCAGTCGAGGGGTCTTCTAAGCCGGTAGGCAATATTACCGATATTACAAACGGTAGCTGTATGGTGGCCGATCTCAACATCTGCCACAGGCCTTGTTCTGTTCTTAACTGCCTTTATCCAGTCTGCATAATGGTTATCACTGTAATAAAGACGGGTGTCCGTATCTTTAATAGTCTGCTCTGCAATATTTTTTGGTTTTGAATCAAGAAACTCACGACTGACATCAAGTTTACCTTCTGTGCCGATAAAACGGACTGCCCACCCCCGTTTAAAGTCTTTATGGATCATGATCGTACCGTTGGCATAATAGTATTTTAATCCACGGACCTTTTTTGGATTCTCAGGAGGTTCAAGTTTTACAGGTCCGCTGTCATCCATTCCGAGGGCCCATTGCGGAATGTCGAACATATGTGCACCCCAGTCCGTCATTCCGCCCCCACCAAATTCATAATAATTACGCCACATGGGCCAGTCATCATCTTCAACCGGTGGAGACAGGATGGGATTATAAGGCCGCATCCGGGCAGGACCTATCCAGCGGTCCCAATCGAGGTAATCAGGAAGGGGTTCTTCTCCAAGATCGCAATCCAGTGGTGGATCACCGACGTTGACAAATATCTTATTTATATCACCAAGATATCCATTCCTGACCAATTCACAGGCGTGCCTGAAATCATCCCAGGAGCGTTGCATGCTTCCTGTCTGGACAACACGTTCATATTTTCTTGCAGCATTAACCATGGCTCTCCCTTCTTTAACCCTGTGTGCAAGAGGTTTTTCACAATAAACGTCTTTTCCTGCTTTCATGGCATGAATAGACGCAATTGCATGCCAGTGATCAGGTGTAGCTACAACAACCGCATCAATATCCTGCCTTTCGAGCAATTCTTCATAGTGGTTGTAGGTATCGATGGTAACATAATCAGGTTGACCCGTCTTTTCGGTGTAATGTACTTCAACATGATCTTTAAACCATTTCCGTTTCTTTTTGTCAACGTCAGATCCGGCAAGGATAATAACATCCTCCAGTGCAGCAAATCTGGGGAATAACTCCCTTATCAATTTACCGGTTCCGATGAATCCAAGTGTGATACGATCGCTGGGAGGAACAAATCCTTTTCCGAGTACGTGACGTGGTATGATTGTAAAAGCAGCAGATGCGGCGGCTGTCTGCAGGATAAAGTTGCGGCGGGAAAGATTTCGTTTCATCTTTTTTTGGTGAATATAATAAAAAAAGGGGTTTGGTAAGATAATATGCCAAACCTCTTTCTACCTGTAAACTGAGCAGGTTTGGCAAAATCGATTATTGTTTTAGAGATATAACTCCTGAAATGGGGATCAAAGTTCACTTATCTTTTTTGTAGTTCTAACATATACAGTATAAGATTAGACAAAATAGCTAATTTTAAACTGTATTTCACATGAAAATGACACGATTTCCGGGGACAAGTATTATTAAGATCCTCAAAGTGTATGAGGCTGACAGGTACATCAAAGATCTTTGCAGTGAAAATGGCATTTCCATGGCCACATTTAAAACAGGAAGAAGAGATGTTGTATTTATGTTTCTTTAAAATTTTTATTTTTTCCGGAAGCTATATGATTTAAAATTTAGATATTTAATTCCAATTATAAAGCAGATATCAAAAGGGATGAGCAAAGAAGCTTTATTAAACGATTTAAGCAACTTGATATGAAGAAAATCAAATCATTATTGAAATGGGTGTGATTAGGGGCTTCATCGCGAAAAATGTAAGTTATCAGTTACAGGATCTCTTTAATAACACATCGGTATTAAAAACGCATCAATTTTTAAATCAATCCCAATTATGGGATAGAGATAGGATCATTAGTTATCAGTTTGAAAAATTCCTGAAGCTTTTGCATCATTCATACAACAATGTTCCCTATTACCATGAATTATTTAACAAAGAGAAGCTTGATTTAAAGGATATAAAAAAACCTGAGGATATTTCAAAGATACCAATTTTAACTAAGGAAATCGCCCGCCAACAATATAACAAGCTGATTGTCAATGGATTGAATCCGAAAACCGTTATAACCATAGTTACCGGTGGTACTACTGGTCCACCATTGAAAGTACTACGGGATAAACAGGATTCATCTTTTACCTGGGGAGCATTTTTCCGATGGTATAACTGGATGGGCATTCAAATAGGTGATCGAACGACGAAAATCTGGGGAACACCGACGGTAATAATAAAGCCCTTCAAGCAGTATTTTTGGTCGGCTGTGAAGAATTATTATTATAACCGGCAGCATATTAATTCATTCAATCTTAATCCGAAAACACTACCTGGTGTTCTTGAACGAATAAACAGATTTAAACCTATCCTGATTAGGGGATATCTTTCTGCACTCATTCAACTCGCGGAATATATTCGGGATGAAAAAATTACGAATTTTCACCAATCAAGAGCGATTTCATCCACCACAGAAACACTTCTTCCCTCTTTTAGAACCTTAATAGAAAGGAGTTTTAAAACGAAGTTGTATGATCAGTATGGTTGTGGCGAATGTAATTCAATTGCCTTTGATAAAAGCGATGGGAATGGCTTGTACATAGTTATGGAGCATGCCATGGTTGAAATTCTGGATAACCAAAATAGTGATGCCGGTTACAACGAAGGAAGATTAATTGTAACCAACTTAGATAATTTTGCAATGCCGTTCATTCGATATGAAAATGGTGATTTAGCTTGCCGGGGAAGGAAAGAAAATAAGTCGGATGTAAATCTGGATCTTTTGAAAAGAATTTCAGGAAGAATGGCTGATACAATTATTCTAAATGATGGCAGCAAAGTTCATGGTGTGTTTTTCACCGATATCTTAAACGATCTCTTTACAAACCATCCAAATTTTATACATCGATTTCAGGTTTATCAGAATGCTCCGGGGAAAATCGATTTTAGGATTGAAACAACTGAACCACTTCAGGATAATTATAAAGAACTAATTTATGAATCTCTGAATCTTTATTTTAAAGAAGTCACAATAAGTCCTCAGCCGATTCTTACAAATGATAAAACAGGTAAATTCAGATATATTGTCTCAGAGCTATCTTAGCTTTGAGTACAAATTCCGGTAATAGTGAGCAAACTGTTCCGGATTTTGATGAGTAGTCTGTTTGTCGTACCCGGAGCCGGAATCCCCGCCCGCATGACTGCGTCAGCAGTCAGGCGGGGAACCGGCATGAGGTGTACCCGGAGTGGGACTTGAACCCACACAGCATTGCTGCTACTGGTTTTTGAGACCAGCGCGTCTACCAGTTCCGCCATCCGGGCTTATTGGTTCCTGGTTCTCGGTTCCAGGTTCCTGGTTTGTGTGGGATAAGTGTTTTTAGTATTCAGTTTCCGACTCACGACTTACGACTCACGGTTTCAGGTTCCTGGTTTGTGTGGGATAAGTGTTTTTAGTATTCAGTTTCCGACTCACGACTTACGACTCACGGTTTCAGGTTCCTGGTTTGTGTGGGATAAGTGTTTTTAGTATTCAGTTTCCGACTCACG
>CAZRHW010000171.1:0-6021 GCA_964599785.1 uncultured Bacteroides sp.
ATACCAATATACCAATATACCAATATACCAATATACCAATATACCAATTCACCAATTCACCAATTCACCAACCTCCCCAAAACCCTAAACCCTCACCCACCAATATACCAATTTACCAATATACCAATATACCAATATACCAATATACCAATATACCAATTCACCATTCTTAAACTCTTCTTCTCTTCGGCGGACGACAGCCGTTGTGTGGCATTGGGGTCACATCAACGATTTCCATTACTTCAATTCCCGCTGTGTGCAAGGTACGGATTGCTGATTCTCTCCCTGCACCAGGCCCCTTCACAAAAACCTTGACTTTCCTGAGTCCGAGGTCATGGGCAGTTTTAGCGCAGTCCTGGGCAGCAATTTGCGCAGCATAGGGTGTATTCTTCTTTGAACCTTTGAATCCCATTTTTCCTGCTGAAGACCACGATATTACGTGTCCTGAACTATTGGTGAGAGATATAATGATATTGTTAAATGAAGCATGAATATGTGCCTGACCGGTTGCTTCAACCTTTACCGTTCTTTTTCTGGATGATCCTGTCTTCTTCGCCATGAATTATTTCTTTTGTGATGCTTTCTTCTTGTTCGCAATAGTTTTTCGCCTGCCTTTTCTTGTCCGGGCATTATTTTTTGTGCTTTGCCCCCTGACAGGTAACCCAATGCGGTGCCGGATACCCCTGTAACAACCGATGTCCATAAGGCGTTTGATATTCATCTGGACAGATGACCGCAGTTCGCCTTCGACCTTAAAATTTTCATTTATAATTGCGCGAATCCGGGTTATCTGGTCATCATTCCAGTCCTTTATTTTCAGGTCCCTGTCAACACCTGCTTCATCAAGTATTTTCCGGGCATTATTGCGTCCGATCCCATAGATATAGGTCAGCCCTACTTCGCCTCGTTTGTTTTTTGGGAGATCAACTCCAACGATCCTTGCCATATGATAATTTTAAAATTGGTTTGCAAAATTACAATAAATTATCCCTGACGCTGCTTGTATTTTGGATTTTTTTTATTAATCACGTACAGACGTCCTTTTCTCCTGACTATTTTACAATCGGAGGTTCTTTTCTTTATCGATGCTCTTACTTTCATGCTGAAATTATTTTTACAAGTAATGCCGTTTTATCTATCTATAATTCAGTTACCTGGTTTGTTTCAATCGCACAACGGGTCAATAACTAAAATCTTTATTTAAATCACCCGGCGTGTCATTTATATCTGAATGTTATTCTTCCTTTTGACAGATCATAGGGCGACATTTGGACCCTGACACGGTCTCCGGGCAAAAGTTTTATATAATGCATCCTCATTTTCCCGGAGATGTGTGCTGTAATCACATGACCATTCTCCAATTCTACCCTGAACATGGCATTTGACAATGCCTCTGTTATGGTACCATCTTGTTCTATAGAAGGTTGTTTAACCATTCCAATTCACTGATTATTGTGTAACGCGTCGTGCTATGAAAACTAAGATGATGAAATTTCAATATTTGCAGAGCTGTGCCGCAGCGCGGCTCTGTAAAAAATAATCTGTGATTCAATTACTTAGTTATTTCAATCGCACAGCAGGTTATTTTTTAATACTTTATCAATAAGTTCAAAAGTAGACAGTATAACTGGTTTATTTTCCCCCACTGCCACGGCCAATTCAAAATGTGCAGATGGTTGGTTATCCTTGGTCCGGATCGTCCATCCGTCGGCATCCTGTTGAATAAATTTTGTTCCCAGGTTTACCATTGGCTCAAGACAAAGAACCATACCATATCGCAGTTTGATACCGGAACCTTTCTTACCATAATTTGGCACCTCGGGCTCTTCATGCAGGTTCCTTCCCAGGCCATGGCCTACCATTTCCCGGACAACTGAATAACCGGCATCTTCAGCATGCTGCTGAATGGAATGACCGATATCTCCTATACGGTTTCCTTCTATTGCCTGCTCAATACCTATAAACAGTGCTTCCCTGGTTGTTTTTAAGAGTGTCCTGACATGCGCTGCCACTGTTCCAACTTCAAATGTAAAAGCAGAATCACCATAAAATCCTTTCAGTTTTACACCACAGTCGATTGAAATAATATCTCCATCCTTCAGTGCATATCCGGAAGGTATTCCATGAACGACTTCACTGTTAACAGAGGTGCACAATGTCTTGGGAAACCCGTTATATCCAAGGAAAGCCGGTTCACCATGATGATCACGGATAAATCCTTCAGCAATCCTGTCAAGTTCATCGGTCGTTATTCCAGGCCTGATATGACGGGCAACCTCTGCCAGTGTTTCTGACACCAGCATGTTGCTTTCTGCTAAATAACCGAGTTCCTCATCTGTTTTTATAAATATCATCAAAGAACTTCCTTTATATTCTTACATGGCCGATGCACCACCCATCCGGCCTTTTATCCTTCCCGATTTCATCAGCCCGTCATAATGCCGCATCAGAAGGTGGCTTTCAATTTGCTGCAGCGTATCCAATACAACACCAACAAGAATCAGCAATGATGTACCTCCATAAAAACTCGCAAATTGTGAACTGATCCCTGCCAGTCTTGCAAAAGCAGGTAAAATGGCAATGAAGGCAAGGAAAATTGATCCGGGGAGCGTGATCCTCGACATAACTGAATCAAGGAATTCCATCGTTTTTCTTCCTGGTTTGACACCCGGTATGAATCCTCCGTTACGTTTCATATCTTCAGCCATTTGTTGCGGATTTATTGTTACCGCAGTATAGAAATAGGTGAATGCAATGATCAGCAGGGCAAAGACAAAGTTATACCAGAAACCGGTAAAATTGGCAAATGCTGCAGCAAATCCGGTTAATTTGTCAGAATTGGCAAATCCGGCAATTGTCAGCGGAATAAACATCAATGCCTGTGCAAAGATAATAGGCATGACTCCTGCAGCGTTAACTTTTAACGGAATATACTGTCTGACGCCCCCATATTGTTTGTTCCCAATAATTCTTTTTGCATATTGAACAGGTATTCTTCGTGTTCCCTGGACAAGAAGGATGGAAAACATAAAAACGACGAATAGAATAACCAGTTCCACAAGGAATGCCACAAGACCTCCCCCCTGTTGTTCGAGTCTTGCCCCGAATTCTGCAACAGTTGCAAAGGGAAGCCTGGCAATAATACCGATCATAATGATCAGCGAAATACCATTACCGATACCCCGGTCTGTTATTCTTTCTCCCAGCCACATGATAAACATCGTGCCTGCTGTAAGAATAATAACGGAGGATATGGTGAATGTCGTTCCTTTAACAATAAATGCTGAGGCAGGGATCTGGGCATGCAGGTTTGCAAGGTAGCTGGGTGCCTGAAGTACCAGTATAAATACTGTGAGATACCTGGTGATCTGGTTTATTTTTCGCCGGCCGCTTTCTCCTTCCTTCTGCAATCTTTGAAAGTAAGGTACTGCGATACCAAGAAGCTGAACAACAATTGATGCCGAAATATAGGGCATGATCCCCAGGGCAAAGATCGATGCATTGGAAAATGCACCTCCTGAGAACATATCAAGTAATCCCAGAACACCTTCCGCAGTCTGAGACTTCAAAGCTGCAAGCTGCCCCGGATCAACACCGGGAAGTGTGATGAATGAACCCAGACGATAAACAAGCAGGATCCCGAGTGTATACAGGATCCTTTTGCGCAGATCTTCAATCTTCCAGATGTTCTTTAAGGTTTCGATAAATGCTCTCATGAAACTTAAATTTTTTCAATGGATCCATCCATGGCTTCAATGGCTTTTTTTGCTGACACGGAAAAAGCATGGGCTTTAACCTCAAGTTTTGAGGTTATCTTACCATTCCCAAGTATCTTAACCAGGCTATGTTTTGGAATGAGCCCGGCCTTCATTAATGTATCCGGGTCAATCTTTGTTATCGCTTTTTTATCGGCAAGCTCCTGGAGGACACTGATATTGATCCCTTTGTATTCTTTGCGGTTAATATTTTTGAAACCAAATTTCGGCACCCTTCGTTGAAGCGGCATTTGTCCACCTTCAAAGCCGAAATTTCTTGAATAACCCGACCTTGATTTCTGACCTTTATGTCCACGGGTAGATGTTCCTCCTCTTCCGGAACCCTGTCCCCTTCCACGACGCCTGTCTTTCCCGGTTGAATTCTTTGCCGGTTTTAAATTGTTCAATTCCATTTTCGTTACTACAAATTATTTCTTTTAATATCGTATTACCCCGGCTGTCAACCCAGCCTTCACTGAAGTTCTTACTGTCAGCCGCTCAGCAACCTGCAGAACTAAATTTTCCCAAACCCAAAACCCTCACCCACTAATATACCAATTTACCAATATACCATTATACCAATTCACCAATATACGATTCAATTATTTATCTTCTATTCTAACCAGATGCCTTACTTTATTGACCATTCCCATGATCTGTGGAGTATTTTCAACCTCGATACTCCTGTTTAATTTTCTAAGGCCCAGTGCATCCAGTGTACGTTTCTGTCTTTTTGTACTGCCGATCCTGCTTTTAACCTGTGTAATTTTCAATTTTGTCATCGGTAAAATATTAATCCGGTCTATCCATTGAATACCTTTTCCAGTGTTATACTCCTTTGATCTGAAACCATAAAGGCATCCCTCAGTTCAAGTAATGCTTTGATTGTAGCTTTAACCAGGTTATGGGGGTTTGAAGAGCCCTTTGATTTAGCAAGAACATTTTTCACGCCGACACTTTCCAGAACAGCACGCATAGCTCCCCCTGCCTTAACGCCTGTTCCACTCGAAGCTGGTTTCAGGAATACCCTTGCACCACCATATTTGGCTGTCTGCTCATGAGGAATGGTTCCCTTGTAAATGGGTACCCTGATCAGGTTTTTCTTGGCATCCTCAATACCCTTGGCAATGGCAGTGGTAACCTCCCCGGCCTTTCCAAGCCCATGACCGACGATCCCATCTTCATTGCCAACAACTACGATAGCAGAAAAACTAAATGTTCTCCCACCCTTGGTCACTTTGGTTACACGCTGAATACTAACCAGACGGTCTTTTAATTCAAGATCACTGGTTCTGACTTTTCTGATATTTGTTGTCATCTTTTCTTAAAATTTTAATCCGCCTTCCCGGGCACCTTCTGCGAGCTGCTTTACCCTTCCGTGATACAGATATCCTCCCCGGTCAAACACAACTTTATTAATTCCTTTTGAGAGAGATTTCTCAGCAATTAGTTTGCCAACCATTTTTGCCTGTTCTGCCTTGGTAATTCCCTTTTTCTCAGCAATTTCCTTATTCCTGGAAGAGGCCGAAACCATGGTATTACCCGACTCATCATCCACCAGTTGAACATATATCTGCTTGTTGCTTCTAAAAACAGACATCCTGGGCACATCTTTGGTCCCGGAAATATCTTTCCTTATTCTCCTCCTTAATCTGAGCCTTCTTTCCTGTATAGTTAGAGCCATTTTAGAATGATTTATTCAAATTTATACACTGGCAGCTTTCCCTGCTTTCTTGCGCAGTTGCTCTCCAACAAATTTTATTCCTTTCCCTTTGTATGGTTCCGGTGGACGCAACGACCTGATCTTTGCGGCAACATGGCCGAGTAACTGTTTGTCGGCAGATTTCATGGTTATGACCGGATTGGCACGACGTTCAGTTTTTGCTTCAACCTTAATTGCCGGTGGCAGTTCAATGATCACATCGTGAGAGTAACCAAGGCTCATTTCCAGCCGCTGGCCTTTCGCTTCTGCACGAAAGCCGACACCGACCAATTCCTGCTGAACCTCAAAACCTTTGGATACGCCAGTAACCATATTGTTGATCAATGAACGATACAAACCATGTAAAGCCTTATGATGCTTCATATCTGACGGCCTGGTTACCACAATCTTATGCTCACTAATTTCAATCTTTATTTCCTTGTTAACCTGTTGATTAAGCTCTCCCAGCGGACCTTTCACACTGATGATATTGTTTTTATCGACAGTGGCGGTAACACCATCCGGGATCGTAACAGGTAATTTACCAATTCTTGACATTCCTGA
>CAZRHW010000172.1:0-6016 GCA_964599785.1 uncultured Bacteroides sp.
GGAACGATCAAAACTGCTGATTCGCTTGCTTTTAACGTCATCTTTAATGATAGCAAGCTCATGAAGGTCAGTCACTGTAACCTGCGCTAACAGGCCCGGAAGTAAAATACAGCCGGCTATTAGCAATGATAATACAAAGGTTAATTTTTTCATGGTTGCGGAATTAATGATAAATTTATTTTTTGTTCCAGGTATATTAATTCAGTTTTAGTTTGAATCAACACAAGTCCTTTGATAATTGTAATTTAAAAATACTATTAACGTGTTGTGCCATTTAAGACGATAATATTGATAATCAAGGTTATATAAAGCCGCGCTCCCGATAATTATCGGGACAACTTTATATAAAAATTTCATATTTAACAATTTACATTATTCAATAGTTCAACACGTTACTATTATTAATTTCTTACAAATTTACGCGGATCTGATCGCTGATTCACACTGATTTAACAATCTGAAATTCATAACCGGTAAAAATCAGCGTTTCGATGGTTATCAGGATGTGAATAAGCCTGCTCCCAAGAGGTTCTGCCCAATCTGCGAGATCTTCCCTCGTACCTGGCGGGACCGCATGAATCTCCGGGAGCTTTTCTTATCCCTGAAGTTAATTACCATATACCTAACCCCGAATCACATACTTTACCAGGTTGGCCAGCTTTGGTTTTTGTCCCTGTAACAGGATACATGTTCTGAAAACCCTTCCTCCTGCCCAAACCGTGAAAAGTGTAAAAACAAACACTCCAAGAAGCCCGGCCACAGGCTGCCAGAGCGGAATGGTAACCGGTGAGGACAACCTGAGTAATATCAATATTGGCGTAAAGGGCGGGAATAACGATAATCCGGTTGAGAAACTGCTCAACGGATTCTGGATCACGGGCCACATGATAAAAAGTGGCAGGATAACGGGAAGCATGGCAGGAAATTGCAGCGCCTGCGCATCTTTACTATCATTGCAGGCAGATCCCAAAGCTGCCATCCCTGAACCTACCATGATGATATTCAGGATAAGAAAAGCAAAAAACCAGGGTATCACATTATAGGGTATCATATTACCCACATCAAGATAAGTGGCTGTAATAATTCCTCCAATAACATATACTGATGATGCCGTCAGAGAGATTGCAATGCCTCCAAGAATCTTTCCCATCATGAACTGGAAAGGGGTAACCGAACCAAGCAATACTTCGGCAATCTTGTTCATTTTTTCTTCCATTACAGCAGTTAATAAAGGGATGGCACTCATCATGAGCATCATAAACATCAGGAAAACCATGATGTATGGTACAATGATCGTTTCACCAACACCAATCTGCCTGGCATCCTGAACGCCGCCGGTCTTCCTGTCAACAGAAATCAATCCCAGCCCTTCCACATCAACCCAATAGAACAGATCATTAACGGATTCATTATCAATATTCAGCTCTTCAACCCTGAGCTGTCTTAACCTGTTATTGATCGGCCTTGAAAACCAGTTGCGGACTTCATCAATCAAAGAATTTTCAGCATAATATTTGATCCTCGATCTTTCAGGATCTGAACCCGGATGAACGACTTCTGAACCGATCTCGATGAAGGCATGCAATTGTTTATTTCGAACCTTATTGGAAAGATCCATTCTCTGCTGGAAAACATCTGTGGTATCCGGTTCAATGATGTCAATATAATACACCGGCCTGATCTGTTCACCCGTTTCCTGATTATATATTTCTGACGTGTTCCTTTCTTCAGCGACCTCTGAAAGATAACCCGCTATCATCCCCGAATGATCAATGATTGCAATATGCTTCTCAGACAGATCGACTTTATCCTTGAATATGGCAAAGACAATCAGGCTTCCTCCCATAAAAACCGGTGCCAGAACAAGACCTATTATGAAACTTTTAGTCCTTACTGCCGCTCTGTATTCACGTTTAGCTAAAATGAAAATTTTACGCATTGTTTTCTTCAGATTTATCCGGATTTGCGATCCTTATAAAAATATCATTTAATGAAGGTTTTGTGACCTCAAAACTGTTTACGCGTGCCTGTCTCATAATTACAGACAGGATTTCCTGTGTATCAGCATTTTCTTTTATCCTGATCTCCTGGACACGTCCAAAATCATTAATTTTTTCAACACCGGGAATATCTTTCATGGCAGAAATCCCTTTATCGGTCTGTATCCTGATGGTATCTGTACCGTATTTATCCTGAATTTCAGTTAAAGTACCATCCAGTACCTTTTTTCCCTTATATATCATAAAGATATAATCACACATCTTTTCTGCCATGTTCATGTCATGCGTACTGAAAATGATGGTGGAACCTTCTTTTTGCAATTCCAGTACAGCCGATCGGATGACCTCGGCATTTACCGGATCCAGGCCGGTGAAAGGTTCATCAAGAATGATCATTTCAGGTCTGTCGATAATGGTTGTAATAAATTGTAATTTCTGGCTCATCCCCTTGCTCAGCGTCTCAACTTTTTTATTGGCCCACTCACTCAAATCAAGTTTTTCCAACCAGTACGTGATCTCCTGATTTAAATTCCTGCCATTCTTTAGTTCACCATGAAATTTAAGAAGTTCCCTTACCTTCATTTTCTTATACATCCCCCTTTCCTCAGGTAAATAACCCACATGATCAATCCGGGCACCGTAATGTTCCTGCCCAAACAGTAAAATCTTTCCGCTGTCAGGATACAGGATATTCATGATCATCCTGATTGTCGTGGTTTTTCCCGAACCATTCGGACCGATAAAACCATAAATACTTCCCCGGGGTACATTCAGGAAAAGGTTGTTAACAGCGACCAATCCATCGAATCTTTTAGTAATACCCTGAAGTTCGATAACATTCATTAGAACCAGTATTTCGTTGTGAAGACTTAAAATTAAAAAAATTAGCAGTTTTCCGAATCATTTTATTAAGAATCTGAATTTAAAGTAAAACATTTAAGCATTCGTCCTGAATTGCCATGATATCATTACTAAAATCACAGCTAATTAAAATTTTGCATTGGTTTCGCCCATAATCGCAGGGCATTTCGGAGCCATATTCCTGCTGCTTAGCAAGAGCTGATTATGTAAGTCGAACTTGCGACAACCCTTATCAGCCCCATTGTTTTTTATCTGATGATATTTGATGCGGCAAGATAATAGTTATGTGTCAGTATATTAATACATTAAATGAATCAAGGATTCCATTTTCAGAAAATGGCTTAATAAAAATGCCCTGAATTGTTGCTTTCAGAGTGTTCAAAAATTACTTATTTTTTCTCTTAAAAAGTGTAACTAATAAAATTCCAATTCCCACTCCCAAAAATGCTACTGAAAAGTCATCAATTATTTTTATATTAAATTTTAGGATTAACTTTAATAACTGTATCAGGATTGCTGAGAATATTAATATACCTGAAAGTATAAACCATTTTCCTTTTGTCATAGTCTTAGTATTTAGTTGCTACAAATATTACTTACCTGCATATTAATTATATGATGAAAGTTATACAAATAAATAATACCCGTCAAATAAATTTAATTCACCACATTTAAACTATTAGCAACATCCATCGTTTTGTGCAGCTTTTAATTATCATCGAAGATAAAGACATCTTCAATTTTAGTATTAAAAACTTTTGAAATATCATATGCCAGTTTTAAGGAAGGATTATATTTCCCTTTTTCAAGAAATACAATTGTTTCCCGGCGAACCTTGACTTTGATGGCTAAATCATGTTCTGTGAATATTAATTTTAATCCCGGAACTAAACAAAACAATATTTTATTAATTTGCACATTTATTTAAAATAACATTACAGTAATCATAAAAGTTAAAAATATTTCAGTATGACAGACACGAGCATCAAATCCTATTCTAACTGGCAGTTAACATCACTGGTTCTGTTAAGGGTAGCTATTGGTTGGAATTTTCTTTATGAGGGATTAGCGAAGTTAATGGATCCTGACTGGACTGCCATGGGATACCTGATGGATTCCAAATGGATATTCTCCGGTCTTTTTCATGCAATGGCTGTAAATCAGTCCGTTCTTTCAGTCATTGACTTCCTGAATACATGGGGACTTATCCTGATTGGACTTGGGTTAATCCTTGGTATTTTTACCAGGATAGCAGCCATTTCCGGAATCATCCTACTCACTTTTTATTACCTCAGCCATCCTCCTTTTGCAGGGCTTCGGTATGCCATACCAAGCGAAGGTAATTATCTGATAGTCAACAAAACCTTGATTGTACTTATAGCCGTATGGGCCCTGTGCCTTTTTCCAACCGGCAGGATCATCGGAATAGACCGGTTTATTTTCAGGCGATCAGGGCAGGAATAAACAATAAAGATTGAAATTATGACAAAAGAAAATAGCAATAAGAGTCCACACATTGGGCGGAGGGATATGCTGAAAGGTCTTGCAACTGTCCCTTTTTTAGGTGCTTTACTGTTAGCATGGTGGAATAAACGCCGCAAAGACCACTATCTTAATAAAACCATTTTTAATGAGTTAAATATCAGTACCAAAATATCTGAATCAGGTACTGTTGTACCGAAAGATAAAAAGATCAGGCTTGGGATCATTGGATTTGGAACAAGAGGAGAACAACTTCTCCGTGGGGCCGGGTTTGCTGTCCCTTCCCGGTTGGATGAATGGAAGGAAGACGCTGCGATTAATCCAAATAATAAGCGTTATGAGGACTTCCTTCAGCAGGAAGATCTTAATATTGAACTAAACGGTATTTGTGATGTATATGATGTAAGGGCTGAAAGAGCACTCCTGGCATCGGGCAATATTAACAGGCAGGGCACTGACGGAAATATTGTTCCAAACGCCAAAAGATACCTGCATTATAAAGATCTTATCCAGGCCGACGATATTGATGCTGTGATCATTGCAGCCCCTGATCACTGGCACACCCAGATGAGCATCGATGCAGCCAATGCCGGAAAACATGTGTACGTTGAAAAAGGCATGACAAGAACCGTTGATGAAGCATTTGAACTGGCAGACGTCATCAAAAAAAGTGGGATTTGTTTTCAGCTTGGACATCAGGGAAGACAGACAGCCAGCTATAATAAAGCAAGGGAAGTGATCAGGGAGAACATTCTTGGTCCTGTTACCCTGGTTGAGGTTTCTACAAACCGTAACTCACCGAACGGGGCCTGGGTATATGATATCGATGAGGGTGCCGGGCCACATAATATCGACTGGGAGCAGTTTACAGGAAATGGTCACAAACGGCCGTTCAGCCTGGAAAGGTTTTTCCGTTGGAGGTGCTGGTGGGATTATGGAACCGGCTTATCCGGTGACCTTCTTACACATGAATATGATGCCATGAACCAGATCCTCGATCTGGGCATACCCCATTCAGCCGTCTCTTCAGGAGGCATTTATTATTTTAAGGATGGAAGGGAAGTGCCCGACACCTGGCAGGTAACCTTTGAATATCCCGAGCGGGATCTGACCCTTCTTTACAGTGCTACATTAGCAAGTAACCGGTCAAGGGGAAAGATTATTATGGGCCATGATGCAAATATGGAAGTTGGAGAAATACTGACCGTCTGGGCAGATTATGAATCTACCAGGTATAAAGAAATGATCGGGAACGGGACCCTTGATTCGGAAATCCCGCTGTTTTCCTATATTCCCGGACGGAGAAAAGTAGATGCAGTAACCACCGCCACAGAAAAATATTTTGCCGGCAGAGGATTACTTTATACCTACAGGAATGGCGTCAGGGTTGATACAACCCATTTACATATCAAGGAATGGCTCGATTGCATCCGTTCAGGTACGCAGCCCAGTTGTAATATAGACAGGGGTTTCGAGGAAGCTATTTCAGCCCATATGGCTACCATAGCTTATCGTGAAAACCGTAAGGTATTCTGGGATCCTGAGAAACGGAAAGTTATCTAGGAAGAAGGCTGAGGCTAAGGCTGAGGCTGAGGCTGAGGCTAAGGCTAAGGCTAAGGCTAAGGTTAAGGTTAAGAAAGAGTGTGAAGGTGTGAAGGTAGGAAGGTGTGAAG
>CAZRHW010000173.1:0-6008 GCA_964599785.1 uncultured Bacteroides sp.
CAGGGAGAACCTGGGAGATATGATTAATACCGAATATTCTGATTTCAATGGTATTGTCAATGCCAACGAAGATGTGTTGGTTTATATGACATCACTGAAATTCTATGAGGCCATCAAATATTCCAGGAGGGTAAACGGTGAATGGACGGAACCCATCAATATTACTCCTGAAATCCAGTCTGATGGAAACCAATATGCAAACTGCCTGTCAAAAGATGGTACGGAATTGTATCTGAATATGGAAGATAATTTTAACAGTGATATTTATTATTCTGTTTATCAGAATGGCCGCTGGGATAAATCAGCACCTTTAAACAAAAATATCAATACCAGGTTCTGGGAATCCCATGGGTCCGTTTCACCGGATGGAAAATCCCTGTTTTTTGCAAGCAACAGGAAAGGAGGATATGGCGAGATGGATATTTATGTTACACATAAAGATGAGACCGGAGAGTGGGGCGTCCCGGTTAATCTTGGTCCTGCTATTAACACAGAGTTGAACGAAGATAATCCCTTCCTTTCTCAGGATGGTAAAGTATTATATTTTGCCTCACAGGGTCATTATAATATCGGGGGATATGACATTTTTTATGCTGAACAAATGGCCGACGGCACCTGGTCAAAACCGATAAATCTGGGATATCCGATCAATACAACCGACGATAATCTGTTCTTCTTTCCCGTTGGAAATGGTAAATATGGCTATCAATCACTTTTTGCTGATGACAGTCATGGCAGCAGGGATATCTACAGGTTCCGTCTCTTTGAAAATGAAGCTGAATATCTCACAGCCATTGGTCAGCGGAAAGAGGAAGTTGTGAAAGTTATTCCTGAAGAAGAAATCGTTGAAGAGGCAGAAAAAGTCGTTGAAGAAGTTCCGGAAGAGGAAGTTAAAGAGGTTGTCCCTGAACCCGAAGTTAAAATTGTCGTGGTAAGGGCATTATTCTTCGCGTTTGATAGCTATTCCCTGACGGGGCAGGCAAAAACCAAGCTCGACAACCTGGGAAATATCATGAAATCGATCCCGGAATTACAACTCCTTGTTATCGGGCATACCGATGCAATAGGATCGGATAATTATAATATGATCCTTTCCAAAAAGCGCGCCACCAGCGCTGTTGAGTATCTTATAACCAGGGGCATATCATCCGACAGGCTGCAAATTAAAGCAATGGGAGAAACCAATCATATCGCGATAAACAATAATCCTGATGGCTCCGATAATCCGGATGGCCGTGAACTTAACCGGAGAGTTGAGTTTAAGGTGATCCGTCCGGACCTTCCAAACATCAAAATTGAGCCAATACCTGTGCCGGATAATCTGAAAATTAAATAACCGGGCACTGTTTCCATCATCTGCAATTTATATGTACTGGCTAAGCCGGGCTCTGCAAGCACCATTGAGGGAGTCTGTTGATGTGTGTTATAACTATTTTTTCACGCAAAGGATGCAAAGAAAAGTAGATCCCGATAATCATCGGGACTGAAAGTACAGATATCTGGATAATTCTATTGAATTTCAGGATCGAAATGAATTTTTATATAACTTTATATAATCTATCGGTTATAGCTCCAGGTATGAAAAAGACAATCACGGTAATCATACTGTTTATATTTGCTTTTTCACGTATGTCGGCTCAGGAGATCACCGATCCTGAAGAATTGTTCACGGAGGGTGAATTTTTCTTTCTTTCTGAGGAATACGGGGAAGCCCTCTATTATTACCTCCGGCTTGCAGACCAATTCCCCGATAATGCAAACTTCAATTTTAAAACAGGGATGACTTATTTGCAAATCCCGGGACAGGAACAAAAAGCTATACCATACCTTGAAAAAGCAACCAGGCAAACTGTAGTAAAATATAAGAAAAGGTCCTTCACAGAAGAAAATGCACCCCATTATGCATATTTCTATCTTGGCAATGCATACCGCATTAATAATGAGCTGGACAAAGCTCTCGAGACTTACCATAAATTTATGGATTCAGATGACTTTGAGGGTAATTACAACATCAATTATGTTGAAACTGAAGTCAGGGCCTGTGAAAGAGCCAAGATCATTCAGGATGTGCCGGTGAATATCAGGCAAACAAGATTGGACCCTCCTGTTAACGGGCCCACAGATAATTATAATGCTGTCCTTTCCGGTGACGGTACTACCCTGGTTTTCATTACAGAACAAAGGTTCTATAATGCTATTCATCTTTCAAAAAAGATAAATGACGGCTGGTCGGAACCTGTTGTGTTAAATCCACAGGTCGGATCTGACGGAGACTTGTATCCGACATCGCTGAATTATGCCGGAACTGAATTATACATGGTTAGAAGGATGGAAAGCAATGATGATATTTATGTGAGTAAGCTCACCGGTGAATTCTGGTCAATAGCACTGCCGCTGAATGAAAATATCAATACGCGGGGAAATGAATCTCATGCTTCCCTTTCCGGTGACGGACAGACTTTATACTTCACCAGCGACAGGCGTAGCGGATTTGGCAAACTGGATATTTACAGAGCGCAACGCATAGATAATCATGAATGGGGACAAGCTTTCAATCTTGGAGGGATGATCAATACGGATGAGGATGAAGAAACACCCTTTATTACAAACGATGGCAGCCGCATATTTTTTAGTTCTAAAGGCCATTTCAATATGGGAGGCTTTGACATATTTTATTGCGACCTTCTCGATGATAACACCTGGAATGACGCCATTAATATAGGATATCCAATTAATACAACAGGAGACAATCTCTTTTATTTCCCGGTCGGGAATGGCGAAAAAGCTTATTACTCAAGAAGAATCATTGAAGAACCTTTCGTATCAGATATCTATTACCTGGAGATCCTTGAAAGGGGTACTGCTGATGGAGGACTTGTCACTCCCGTTCTTTTCCGGAACGATTTTAATTTAAAGATCATCAATAAAAACAAACAGGATACGCTGATCATACATTATAACCATGATCTGAACCGTTTTTCTGTTCAACAACCAGCAGGTAATTTCGAAACAATAATAGAAAAATAATCTGCCTGTTAAATATTTATCTCAAAACCGTATGATCACGCTAGAAGGAAAAAATTTGCAACTAAGGGCTATGGAACCCGCCGACCTGGACGTGCTTTACGGTTGGGAGAATGACCCGGATAACTGGTTTGTCAGTAACACCCATGCTCCTTTTTCCAAGCACATCCTTTCGAAATTTATCCAGGATGCAGGACGCGATATCTATGAAACAAAACAAATGAGGCTGATGATTGTGTTGAAATCAAATCCGGAAGGGAAAAATGATCCTGTTGGAGCGGTCGACCTCTTCGATTTCGATCCCTATCATCAGAGAGCAGGCCTTGGAATCCTGATTGGCAGAAAAGAGCTTCGTCAGCAAGGCTTTGCAACCGAAGCTCTTTCTCTTTTTATTGACTATGCCTTTAAAGTTCTCCGGTTACACCAGATCTATTGCAACATTGCTGCAGGCAATGATATGAGCATGAGCCTGTTTAAAAAGTTTGGATTTACTATAGCCGGCGAGAAAAAAGAATGGTTAAGAGGTCAGGAATCATGGATCAGTGAATATCTTCTTCAACTCATCAATCCGTCAGTATAAGCTCTTGATAATCCGGTATTTGTTTCAGAAACCTGTGCTTTTTCCCCTCCTTATCATATTTACAGCAATAATGAACAACACCATTCGTAACAACCAGGAATGATACATTGAACCTGAGGTTATACAGTGCGATCTGGTTGAATGTCTCCTGGTTTATTTTGATATCCGGTGCCTTGCATTCCACCATCATTACCGGTTTGCCCGACCGGCTATAGATAAGTATATCAACACGCTTCACCATCCTGTTATATTCAAACTGTTGTTCCAGTGCGATCAAAGTGGCAGGAAAAAATTTTTCATGTATAAGATACCTGATAAAATTCTGTCTGATCCATTCTTCAGGAGTGAGTACTACATATTTTCGCCTGATCTCATCAAAAATTAATTTTCTTCCCCCCTCAGACTTCAACTTAAAAGAATAAGTTGGTAAATTTAGACTTTCCATTTCACTGGTCCTGTTTTATAAATGTAAAAATAATATTTCAACCCTGGAGATTCTAATATGAAATAATAAACCTGATATTGTTAATAATGGATTATCATTCAATTCTTAGAGATTTAAAGAACAAGGCCTATAAACCCATATACTTCCTGATGGGTGATGAACCCTATTATATTGACCTGATAACAGATTTTATTGCAGGAAACATCCTTGATGAATCTGAAAGATCATTTAATCAGATCATCCTCTATGGAAAAGATACAACTGTTCCGTTTATCATCGATACTGCCAGAAGATATCCGATGATGGCCCCTTACCAGGTAGTGATTATAAAGGAAGCCCAGACCCTGGACAACATAGATGACCTGTGTTTCTATGCTGAAGCACCATTGCACTCGACAATCCTTGTGATAAATTATAAATACAAATCCCTTGACAAGAGGAAAAAGCTGTCTAAGATCATTTCAGAAAAGGGGGTACTGTTTGAATCAAAAAAACTTTATGATGATAAGATCCCCGGATGGATCACAAATTATCTGGATGAAAAAAACATCACCATCGATCTGAAAGCCTCATTCCTGTTGACAGAATTCCTGGGAAGCGACCTGGGTAAGATCTCCAATGAGCTTGACAAACTGATCATCACCCTGCCTGAGAAATCAAGAAACATAACGGCGGATCACATCGAGAGAAATATCGGGATAAGTAAAGATTATAATAATTTTGAGCTTAACAGGGCACTTATTCAGAAAAATATCCTGAAAGCCAACAGGATCATTAATTATTTCGATAAGAACCAGAAGAATAATCCCTTCTTTCTTACAATGGCATCCTTATATTACCTTTTCAGCAAGGTATTGATATATCATTCCATGAAAGATAAATCAAGAAATAATGTAGCTTCGGTACTTCATATCAAACCTTTTTTTGTGCCGGATTATGAACTTGCTGCCCGTCATTTCACAGAAGATAAACTGATTAGTATTATTTCACTCCTGCGGGAATATGATCTGAAATCCAAAGGATTTGGAAATGTGTCAGTACCACCCGGAGAATTGTTGAAAGAACTGGTATATAAAATTTTACATTAGATAAAAATAAAAATGACCCTTGTAATTGTTATCATCACATCCCTGATATCCATTATCGCTTTTTACAGCGAAACTTTGATGTCGCGCTTCATGTTTAATCCTTACCAGGTTTATTACAAGAAAGAATTCTGGAGACTGATCACACACGGATTCCTGCATGCCGATTGGATACACCTCATCATTAACATGATTGTTTTGTATTCATTCGGCAGAAATGTTGAAGCATGGATGCATCAATTACATAATATCGGATATATAAAGTCCCCGTATTTCACATACAGCCTCCTCTATTTTGGAGGCATCATCATTTCTACCTTAATCACACTTTTCCGGCATCATAAAGACAATCTTTATAATTCAGTTGGTGCTTCCGGCGCAGTTTCAGCAGTAATTTTTACAAGTATCTTTTTTTCACCGCTCGACAGGATTTATTTCTTTGCAGCAATCCCTGTTCCCGGGATCGTATTTGCCCTTATCTACCTGGTCTATTCAAGTTATATGAGTCGCAAGAGCCAGGATAACATTAACCATGATGCTCATTTTGCCGGAGCTATCTTCGGATTTATATTTCCTGTCCTCATCAATTTCAGGTTGATTTCCCATTTCCTGCAATCATTTTCCTTTTAAGATTTCCGGCAATGAATAAAGCAATATTTCTGGACCGTGATGGTGTGATTAACAATAATTCAGGTGGATACTATATCTATAAAGTTGAAGATCTTGTACTGAATGAAGGCATCATCGAATCCTTACGGATCCTGACAAAAGAAGGATTCCTGGTGATCATCATATCAAATCAGAGCGGAATAGCCAGGGAATTATATTCAAAGTATGATTGTGAACTGATCCATGAAGAAATAAAAAGAATTCT
>CAZRHW010000174.1:0-5975 GCA_964599785.1 uncultured Bacteroides sp.
TTACCGGATTTTGGATAGCATGAGGAAGGCCAGCAACAAAAAATCATCAGGACTGTGTATAGCATGCAGGTGGCAGGTAAAAAAAATCATCAGGCCCGGATGGATATTGTAATATGCTGATAACTTATTGTTTAACATAAATATTTTCAGATGACAAAGGAGGAAATCAAAGCAATAAAAAGCGAAGCAACAAACCACCTCATTCAGGAGCTTTTGCCCTTCTGGGCTAACCGTATGAAAGACGAAATGAATGGTGGTTTCATCACTCATTTCGATCAGTATGGAAAGGATACGGGAGAAGATGAAAAATCGCTGATTGCCCAGACCCGCTGCCTTTATACATTAGCCTCGGCTCATCGTGCCGGCTACGGCGAGGGGAAATATGCTGAACTGGCAAAACATGGCGTAGATTTTCTGTTGGGGAAAATGTGGGATAAAGAACATGGCGGATTTTTTTGGATGATGGACCGCCGGGGAAATGTAAAAATCGATCAGAAGATCATTTATGGCCATAGTTTTGCCATCTATTCACTTAGCGAATACACACTGGCTACCGGTGATCCCCGTGGCCGGGAATATGCAGAAAAATCATTCGACCTGGTTCAGAAATATTGCACTGATACAATGTATGGCGGCTATTGGGAAATGTTCCACCGCGACTGGACGCTCTGCGGGGCCGGTAGTGAGGGAGGTGACCGTAAGACGCTTGACGTGCACATGCATTTAATGGAGGCTTTTACGACTTTATATGAATGCACCGGAAAAGATGTTCACCGGCGTAAACTGCTTGAAGATATTGATCTTTTACTTTACCGCTTAATCCATCCCGTATATAAAACGGGTATTCCTCAATTTTTTAAAGACTGGGCAATTGCCCCGCAAATTAAGTTCGACATTATCTGGGGTTGGGACCGGTTTTCCGCGGAAGGCCAGAAAGGAAATGCAACGGACAATACCTGTTACGGGCATAATGCCGAATTTGCCTGGTTATTGTTGCACGCACTTGGAATTTTAAAAATAAATCCTGATAATTATCGGAAGGTTTTTAAAACTATCTTCGACCATACGGTTGATAATGGTATTGATACGGAATTTGGGGGTGTCTATGTTGAAGGCCCGCATTCAGGTGGGGTTTATGACCGTGAAAAAGAATTCTGGCAACAGGCCGAAGTACTGATTGCCATGCTTGATGGTTACCTGATTTTTAACGATGAAAAATATTGGGTGGCATATAAAAATGTCCACAGGTTTGTTTTCGATAAAGTGATCAATAAAAGTGTGGGCGAATGGTATCCTTTGCTAACCCGCCGTGGTGAACCGATATGGACGCATATGGGTCACTCGTGGAAAATTAATTACCACACCGTAAGGTCAATGATCCAATGCATCAAACGGCTGGATAAAATTCTGAAAATTTCTTAGTATCAATTATTTAAAGGAATAACAGAGGCGCAGGAAAAAACACCGGCAGCTTAATTACAGGTAGATATCAGATATGGAATTACTTTGAAATCATCATAAATGACAATATAATACCAGGATCCTCAAATATTCTGTTTTAACTTAAACATTATTTTCAGAGAATAAAAAAGTAAAAATGGAACTCTCACTGACTAATTCAGACTGGATCGTTGGATTGACTATCATTATAGCCAGCTTGTCATTCGGACTTTACATGGCATATCTGAAGAAGGCGGGAAAAAGCAGTTCTAACTTCTTCCTTGGAGGACGGTCAATTAAATGGCCGGTCATCGGGGCATCAATATTTGCCACTAATATTGGAGCTGAACACCTGGTGGGTTTATCGGGCGATTCATACCGTTACGGACTTTCTGCAGGCTCTGTTGAATTAACTACCGCTATCACACTTGGCTTTGCCTGTGCTATCCTCTTCCCTTACTATATGAAGAATAAGATCTATACGGTCCCTGAGTTCCTTGAAATCCGTTACGATAAACGTGCCCGTACCTTCTTTTCAGTACTTATGCTGCTTATAAGCGTCATGACTAAACTTGCTTTCACACTGTTTGCCGGAGCCCTGGTCCTGAACAGTATCCTCGGATGGGACATCATGACAACAATATTTTATGTTGGTATTGCGGTCGCCTTATTCACGATCATTGGTGGATTCACCGCAGTTGCCTATACGGATACTATCCAGGTTATCATCATGCTGGCAGGCACTTTGATAATGTGCCTGATAGGCCTTGACAAAGTCGGAGGATGGAGCGGGCTCATGGAAAAAGTTCCGGAAAGGATGGTTATCGCCGCACCCTATGACGATCCGGTTTATCCTTTCTGGGGGATCCTGGCCACTGCCTTTTATGCAGGAATTTTTTACTGGGGTATCGACCAGGTAAATGTTCAGCGAGCCCTGGCAGCACCGAACCTGAAACATGCCCGCTGGGGTGCAATGTTTGCAACCTTATTGAAACTCTTACCGGTTTTCATATTTGCCCTGCCCGGGGTGATAGCTTTCGCTTTATTTCCGGATCAGTTACAGGGAGATGAAACCAAACAAACATTCGTGCTTTTATTGAACAAACTCCTCCCGGCGGGATTTCGCGGTTTGTTACTGGCATCTTTAATGGCTGCTCTGATTACCTCGTTAATTGCTGTTTTAAATTCGGTTTCGACCTTATTCGTAAAAGATTTTATTGTTGAGTATCGTTCAAATGTTTCTGAAAAGAAACAGGTCGTTTTAGGCCGGATCATCATCATGGTTATGGCCTTTTTAGGAATTGGAGCTGCATATCTGGTATATAAAAATGAAGAGGGATTGTACAAATACCTTCAAACCATTTCAGCCTACCTCGTCATTCCTGTTTTTCCGGCCATTTTCTTCGGGATTATCAGTAAAAAGGTTACAATGAAAGGGGCTGTCGTTTCAGTCATGGCAGGTGTAATTCTAGCTACAATTTTCGTGATAGATCAACTCATCGGACCTGAGGCGGGGAAACAGATATTTCCGGTGCTTCACCACAAACTGACTTTAAATTTTGGTTACCGGGGATTATGGGCTGAGATCCTTATCACCGCCATACTATTTGCGGTATCTGCATTTACCAAAAAAACAGCTCCTGAAAAACTTAAGAAAACAACCATTAATTATTCCGGAGTTATTGCGAAATTTGAAGGCATAACAGACTGGAGACTCCACCTTGTATTGCTTTCTCTGGTGACGTTATTTCTTTATATCTGGTTAAGCTGATGAATATTAATTTTAACCCATTGTGCGATTGAAAGAGCTAAGTAATTGTATTTTAGATTTTTTTGCAGAGCCGCGCCGCGGCGCGGCTCTGCAAATTCCTCATTATCAATATCGTCGGTTTAATCGCACAACACGTTAATTTAAATTTGTTTTTATGAGAATATCTTTATCAATACTATTATCTCTTTTAACAACCTGTGTTTTTTCCCAGTCTTTCTCATTAACAGCCAGTATCAAAGACCTGCCCGTTAATAAAATTGTTCTTACGCGTATTCAGGGAGATAACCTTTATTCAGTCGACAGCCTCATTGCCTCCAGACAGGATTTCCGGATTGACTTACCTGGAAATTTACCGGTTGGCATGTACCGTCTCATTCTCGGTAAAACGAAAAGGGCTGAATTCACGGGAGGGCCGCCACAAAGCATTGACCTCATATTTAATAATGAAAATATTAATATCAGATCTGATTTTAATTTTCCTTTTGACAGCCTCGAAATAATTGAATCGAGCGAAAATAAGATCTTTTATGAGTTCCTCAAACAGTATAATCTTTTAGACTACCGAAAATACCAGGTATATCCCCTGTTGAGCAATTATCCGCAGAACACTGAATTTTTCAACATGGCTGTTGCAGAGTTTAATATGATCCAGGAACAACAAGCCGGATTGATTGAAGAAACCTGCCGGCAGTATCCCGGATCCTTTGCAACCCGTTTGATAAAAATGTACAGAACACCGTTTCTTGAGGGTTCCTGGACAGAGATGGAAAGGGTTATTTTTATGAGGGAACATTTTTTTGACGGACTCGATTTTACCGACCATTTACTGCTGAACAGCAATGCTTATACAGATAAAATTATCGATTACCTCTCATTATACCGTAATCCTAACCTGGTGCAGTCGGAGCAGGAAGACCTTTTTATTGAGGCTGTGGATCATATCCTTATAAAAACCAACCAGGATCCGGATGTATATGCATTCATCCTTGATTACATTATCCGGGGATTTGAAAAATTCAAGTTTGAAAAAGTGCTGAACCATATTGCCGATCATTACCTGAATGAAAGCTGTGAGACGGAAAATAAATCGCTCATGCAAAAACGCCTGGGAGCATACCGGAAAATGGCGCTGGGGAATACTGCACCGGATATCATCATGGAAGATATAAACGGGAATATCGTTGCACTCTCCGGTGTTGATCATGAATATACTCTTGTTTTTTTCTGGGCCAGCTGGTGCCCGCATTGCAACTCAATGCTTCCGGAATTGAAAAAATGGTATGATGAGGAAAGGATTGTGGATATGGAGATATTTGCTGTATCAATAGATACCAGTCATGCAGATTGGCATAATATGGTTATTTCAGAACAGCTTCCATGGATTAACTGTAATGAACCGGGCGGCTGGTATGGAAAAGTCGCAATGGATTATAATCTCTATGCTACACCAACCATGTTTATTCTTGACAGGAATCGAAAGATACTTGCAAAACCGGTGACATTTTATGAATTCAGGAAAGAGACAGAAAAGTTTAAAGATTAAAAAGGAGTATTAGCTGTAGTAATAAAAATAGTAATCTTGTTTATTATATGCCGTGTCTTATTTGCTTTAGTATTTATGGCTTCAGTCCGGAGAAAAAAGAAGAAAACCTCTTCCCTGTTGGGGTGGATGGCCAGATGGGTTATATCGATGAGTTCGGGAGGATAGTCATCAAGCCCCAATTTGATTATGCCGATCTCGAGTGGTTTTCTGAGGGGCTGGCATGTGTGATGATTGGTGATCAGCAGGGTTCATGGACGATAGACCAATACGGTCGTACAGGATCGGATGATTATAAATATGGTTATATTGATAAGACGGGGAAGATTGTTATCAAACCCCAATTTGACTATGCCAGCGCTTTTTCTGAGGGGCTTGCACGTGTGAAGATTGGTGATAAGGTGGGTTATATTGATAGGACAGGGAAGATAGTAATCGATCTAAAATTTGATACCGGCATGGATTTTTCTGAGGAGTATGCATGTGTGGGAATTGATCATAAATGGGGTTATATTGATAAGACCGGATGGATCGTCATCAAACCACAATTTGAGGATGCCTGGAGTTTCTCTGAGGGGCTTGCAATTGTGAAGATTGATGGTAAGGGTGGGTATATTGATAAGAGAGGGTGGATAGTCATTAAACCTCAATATATTGATGCAGGGCATTTTTCCGGGGGGCTTGCACTTGTGAAAATTGATGGCAAGTATGGTTTTATAGATAAGACAGAGAAGATAATCATCGAACCCCAATTTGATGATGCCTGGGATTTTTCTGAAGGGCTTGCACATGTGAAAATTGCTGGTAAGGTGGGTTATATTGATAAGACAGGGAAGATGGTCATAAACCCCCAATTTGATTATGCCGAAGGTTTTTCTGAGGGGCTTGCACATGTGAGGATTGGTGATAAGTGGGGATATATTGATAAGACAGGGGAGATGGTGATCAAACCTCAGTTTGATTATGCGGGGGAATTTTCTGAGGGGCTTGCTCGTGTGGGGATTGGGCATGAGGGTGATGAGCCTGGTGTACAGTTCGGTTATATTAATAAGACAGGGAAGATAGTCTGGATGTCGGCAGAGTAGCGTCTTTGATAAGAAAAAAGGCAAGGCTCAGATTTTATATTTCTCCATCCAATCAGTTAATTTTATTTTTCGCAGGATAATTGCGGAAATGAGGTACGCTTCGCATACTTATACTTTCCGGCTGTACATGTATCCCCCA
>CAZRHW010000175.1:0-5966 GCA_964599785.1 uncultured Bacteroides sp.
GCCCACAATTGGAAATATTGCTTATCCCTCCTCAGAAAAGGAATTCCTTAATTATGAAATCGGCAAGTCTTGTATGACGGAAGTGATCAGGTGGACCGGGGTTGTTCGAAAAGAGGTGCTCGTGGGGACGTCATGCCATATTTAAGATTCAACTTACATGTTCTTACCCTGCTTGGTTTTATTATGATGTCTTGTTTTTTAAGAAACTCTCACGCAGTCCCCGAAGATGCCGTTATTCGCTATGCTGAAAACGGCACCCCCTTGTATATCAAAGGGAAAAACCTGTCTTCGAATCTTGATGATGATCCGCGATTTTGCATGCTCAAGAGGGAGAGCCGTTACGGGGAAATTGTTTATCAATTTCTTTCAAGCATCGGCAGGCTATTAAAGATAGATGATCCTCAGCGGGAGTTTGAAATTACCGGGGTTAGAGCCGACAGTTTGACGTATAAACACATAAAACTCCAACAGGTTCATAATGGAATTGCCGTATGGGGACGCAGCATCAGTGTACATTTGAATCCGGATAATCAGGTTTACCTTTTCCAGGGCCGTTACGAGCCCACTTTGAGAAACGTGGATACAACCCCAAACCTTTCTGCAAAAGAAGCGGAAAAAAGAGCCATTTCTGAAGCCACGGACGGCCAAGGAGGGTGCCATGTGCAGGACAATAAACTGCTTATTTTTATGCTGGGGGATCAGACTCCGCGTTTGGCTTATAGGATTACAGTGGTGCAAGGGTTAATGCATAGAGAATACTATTTTGTTGATGCTGGAAACGGCAATATTTTACACAAGCTGTCCGGAATTCCAAAAAAAAATTCTGAATCTCCGCCCCGTTAGGAGTCTTGGGATCTTCAGGACTTTTTTTAGTATCGTATAATCGTATAAAGGAGTGAAAAGTGATCATTAAAGATCTAAAAATAATGAGAATACATGGGATGGTTGTTGCGATTCTAATTTTGTTGTCAAGTTTTTCTTTAGGCTTCTTTGGAGCTTTTCCCGCTGCTGCTGCGAACCTGCGCCAGGATTCCTTGAGATCCATCGTCAGTGCGTCGAGTGAGGTCAATAGGGCCGATCTATTTTCCGGAAAGCCTTCTCGCATGTCCAAATCGCGGCCCTTAAAAACCCGCCAGGGTACGGCAACTTCTCACATCATGTCTTTGGAAACGACAAAAAGACTTCGGAATACGATTTCCGGGAACACCTCTCTCCGTAAAAAGAGCGAAAAAAAGGGCCTTATCACGAACGCTCAAGCTGAAAATCTTTGTTCTCTTCTTGCTGCTGAAAGCTCAAATGGTCAAGGGGTTCGTGTTCATTTCAACCGAAGAAATGGAACTCCGGCCTTTATTAAACTTCCAAATAAGACACAAACGTCAAGTAAAAATATCAAGAATCTTTCCGTAGATCAAAGTGTTGCTAAAAAGTTTCTGACGGACAACCGAAAGCTGCTTAAATTGTCTGACCCGACAGAGGAATTGGCACCCGAGAAGCAATGGGTGGATAGACTGGGAACCAAGCATTTTCGATATCAACAGACTTATAAGGGCATACCTTTGTGGGGAAAGGAACTCATGGTTCACCTGAATACCGGTGATTCGGTTTATTTATGTCAAGGCCGTTATGAGCCAACCCCGGAGTTGTTGGACATCACGCCTGAGATTACCGTAGAGCAGGCATTGGAAGCTGCAAAGAGTCATCTGGGAATAACAACAAATTGCCTCTATCCTTCAAAGGCCGAGCTGGTCATCTATACGGCTTCTGATGACAGTAAGATCCTGGCTTACCAAGTGGACATTTTTCCCGGCATTGATCAACGATGGCTCTATTTCGTGAACGCACACAACGGAGCAATTATTCACCGTATCAACAAACTTCATAAAACAGTGGAAAATGCCACCGGCACCGATCTGAATTCCGTGACCAGAACCTTCAATGCCTGGTTAGAGCAGGGCACCTATTATCTGGTTGACCCGACCGTTCCCCTGAACGATACACCTTACGCTCCGATTCCTGATATTAAAAGTTCCGGAAACACCTACATCTTTGATGCCCGTAACGCTGAGAGCAACTTGTATTTTATTAGCAATTCCTCCAGGCACAGCGGCTGGGACGCGGCAGGCGTGAGCGCCGCCTACCATACGAGGAAGGTCTACGATTACTATAAAAACACTTTTGATCGAAACGGCATAGATGATCTCAACATGAGTTACCTTATGGTCATACATCTTAAGGAAAACTATGCCAATGCCTTCTGGAATGGGAAATTCGTATGTTTTGGCGACGGAGACAAGCAGACCTTTTCCTCGCTTTCGGGTTCCTTGGATATTACCGCCCATGAGATACAACACGGAGTTACGGAATTTACTGCCGGTCTTATTTACGAGAACCAGAGCGGCGCGTTGAACGAAGGATATTCCGATATTTTTGCGTGCATGGTCGACAGGGATGACTGGACGGTGGGTGAAGAAATTACATTGGTTTCTCCCTATTATCTGCGCAGTCTCGCCAACCCGGCATTGGGGCTGGATCCTCTGCCCACCAAAATGAGTGAATACCGAAATCTTCCGAATACAGAGGAGGGAGACTACGGAGGGGTCCATGTCAATATGGGTATTCCGAGTCGGGCTGCCTATCTGATGGCCGAGGGCCTGACCGCTGAAGGGCTGGGGACCAGTATCGGACGGGATAAAACCGAGAAGATTTTTTATCGGGCATTGACCACCTATCTTCAGGCCTCTTCACAGTTTCTGGATGCTCGGATTGCCACGCTCCAGGCTGCCGAGGATCTTTACGGCGCGGAGTCCGCCGAAGTCAGTGCGGTGCGGGCTTCATGGGATGCTGTGGAGGTCACAGAAGATAATGTGGGCGCCCCGGTGGATCAGACTCCCACGTCTACCGATTCCATTTTCGGTGACGATTTGATGATTTATCTTTATCCCAGGGACGGAACTCATGATAAGCTCTATGATTTAAGTGAAAAATATGATTTATATGTTCAGACCATTCCGTCTCCGTTTACCGGATATGATTCGACCCTGGATGTAGGCCCCTTAAATAGCTACATATCCGTAGCCTACACTCGTCCCGCCGCCTATACCGGGCCGGAGGGCACGGTGATATTCTACGTGGGTTCGGACTACAATCTTTATGCCGTTGATACCGAGGGCAATGATACCCGGATAACCGATACAGGATACATCTGGAGTTTTGTCATTTCTCCTGATGGTGGATACTTTGCCTTCACCACGATTTACGCGGATGACAACAATATCTATGTCGGTGATCTTGAGACCGGAAACGTCACTGAATACCCTGTTGAATCACCCAGCGATCTGCCCCCAGGCAGTGAAGAAAGTTGGAACACCATATTTTACGTGGACTCTCTTGCTTTTGATTATACCGGCAACACCATTGTTTTTGATGCCCTCCATTGTTTTTCCACGCCCGAAAATTCTTGCGATCTGGATAATGGTGGCTATCGGTATTGGTCTATCGGTTTTTTGAACCTTTCAAATGGTTCCTTTGAATTTCCATTTACGGACCAAAGCCCTGAGGTTGATGTTGGGTATCCCGCTTTCGCATATAACAACAATTTTGTGGTGGTGATGGACATCATTGACTACAGGGAATTTGCTACAAGCGGAACGGTTTCTTCCATGGTCTGGACCATGAATTTACAAACTCAGGACAGTGCTCAGGTTGCCGATCCCAACCTTGGATCCAATACCCGGGGAGTGGACGGTGTCGCCAGTTTTTGGGGGAATGACGATTACGTAACCATCCAGCGACTTTCAGATACCCATGGTGAGGCATTCAGGATTCCGATTGACACCTCTTGGGCAGGGAATGTAAGCGCTGCCCAACGACTCAATGACTATGATGTGGCCATGCCCGTTATGCACCGCGCTGCGGTGCGCACATTCACCGGTACGATTCAGCCAAGTGCTTGGAGCCTGAATTTCGGCGATATCGCCGTCGGTGACACGTCGAGTCTGGATCTTACGCTGACCAATACAGGAAATCGGGATATAAACGTATACAACATTGCAATTTCGGGTTCCTCGGCCTTCACTCACAACGGCAGTAACGCTTTGCTGCCCCGTGACCAGAGCATGACGTTTCGTGTTGCCTTTTCTCCAGTGCAGGCAAGTGGGACATTATCCGGCACCCTGGTAATTACCAGCGATGCTGACAATCCAACCACAAGTATTACCCTTTATGGGAGTGGTCTTGTTTTTCTTTCCGGCCAGCATGTTACCGAACTGACCGGCGATGACCGGGCCAGTGCTCCGGTGAAACTGGGGAGTGTGGTGACGGGCGGCGATCAGATGAGCCTGGTAATGGACTTTCCGGAATACGAGACTGGTGTGGATATTTACGCAGGAGTGCAGACGCCCGACGGCACCCTTTTCGTAGTGGCATCCGACGAAAGGCTGACCACGGAACTCGTGCCTTATGCTACGGGCGTCACCGCTGCGCAACCTGCGACAATATTTGATTCATTTGACGTGTGCACGCCTTCTGGGGCTACCGTGCCTGCCGGCACATGGTGGGTATATTACTTGATTGTTCCCACAAACGATGGTGATTTATCGGCAATCGATTTCGCCAGCGGGGACTACGATCTTGGATTTTATAGCTTTGATGTCGCATGCCCATAAACCGTACACCCCACCCGATGGATTTCATACTTTGCTTGATTTCAGCAATAATAGGTAGCGCAGGGAGCTGGATGATATCTCGATGGGGAATTCGGCTTTCCCTGATGAATTATCCCAATGCACGAAGCTCACACAACACGATAACCCCAAAAGGCGGCGGAATCGGAATTCTTGCCGCTTTTTTATTATGTTCATTATACACGAAGATATCCTGTTGGTTGTGGGGTCCTGCTGCCGGTGTTTCAATACTGGGACTTTTTGCGGATCGATTTGAAATTTTACCCCAAATCCGATTACTTATACAACTTATTGCCGGTATTATTACTGTATTGGGAATTGGGCGACTCCATCTCACCGGAATCCATGATATTGTATTGATCCTTTTCTTTACGTTTTACATTGTGGGGACCGGAAATTATTATAATTTTATGGACGGAATCAACGGGATTGCCGGTATCACGGTAGTATTATCGTCGATTATATTTTATTTTTGTACCTTTTCAATATTATCTTTTATCCTTCGCAGCAAAGGAAAGTGAAAAATGAATTTGCTTGTGACCGGAGCCAATGGATTTATCGGATACAAATTATGTGAAAAGGTGCTGAACACGGGTTGGCATGTTCGGGGAACCGTAAGGCCGTCAACCTATCGAAATAACCTTCCTTCCGGTGTTGATGTTGTACCGATAGAAGAAATCGGCCCTCTGACTGACTGGTCAAAAGTCATGAGCGGTGTGGATACGGTTGTCCATTTGGCAGCTCAGGTGCAGGTGATTAACGAAATTGCTGCTCGGTCTGTTAATGTGGCCGGCACAGAGCGTATTGCTAGGATAGCCTCAGATTCCGGGGTAAAACGCTTCGTATTTTTAAGCACTGTTAAGGTTAACGGGAAAGGGGATCCCATATACTGAAAAAGATAAGCCTGAACCGATGGACTCTTATGCTGCCAGCAAGTGGGAAGCTGAAAAAATGCTTCATGAAATTGCTGATGAGACCGGTATGGAAGTGGTTGTCCTCAGACCGCCCTTGGTCTACGGCCCTGGCGTCAAAGCAAATTTTTTGCGTCTTATTAAAATTATAGAGCGTGGCATTCCACTCCCTCTGGCTGGCATCAACAACCGGCGCAGTCTGATTTTCTTGGGCAATCTGGTTCACGCCATCGTAACTTGTATAAAAAACTCCAGAGCTTCCGGACAGACATATTTTGTAAGTGACGGCGAAGATGTTTCAACAGCTGAGCTGATCCGGCGCATAAATTCTGTGTTGGGAAGACCGGCAAGACTTTTCCCTTTCCCACCTGTT
>CAZRHW010000176.1:0-5917 GCA_964599785.1 uncultured Bacteroides sp.
CCCTTAACCCCTTAACCCCTTGAACCCTTGAATCCTTGACCCCCTGAACCCTTGACCCCTTGAACCCTTGAACCCTTGACCCCTTGACCCCCTGAACCCTTGAACCCTTAACCCCTTAACCCCTTGAACCCTTGAATCCTTGACCCCCTGAACCCTTGAACCCTTGCCCCTTGTCCCCTCTTCCCCATTATTTTCTCAGAAATAAAAGTTAAATGTTAATGCCGGAATGATTGGAAACAAATAGGTCATTTCAGCATAAGTGATATTTGGGTCCTGTTCATCCTGCACAAAATTGATAGCCCAGGCATTTTTTCTTGCATAAGCATTATAAACAGAAAGGTTCAGGTCATAATGCCACTTTTTGTCAGGTTTATCTTTTGATTGTAAAGAAACAGAAACATCGAGCCTGTGATAATCCGGCATTCTGTATGCATTACGCCTGGAATATACCGGTGCTATATTACCCATATACTCAAAACGTCCTGTCGGAAAAGTAACAGGCAATCCTGTACTGTATACCCAGTTTGCCGACACCCATATCCTCCTGGTAATTTCATAATTCAGAACAATAGCAATATCATGCGGTTTATCATATGGTGCAGGGTATGGATCGCCACTATTGATTTCAGGGAAGTTCCTCCTGGTTTTTGACCAGGTATAACTTACCCAGCCGGAGAGCCGGCCCTCATTCTTCCTGATAAGAAATTCAAGTCCATAGGAAGTTGCATACCCAAATCTCAGTTCACCCTCAACATATTTATTCAGCAGTAAATTTGCATGATCCTTAAAGTCTATAGCATGCTGCATTTTTTTATAATAAACTTCAACAGAAGCTTCAAGACGGTTATGCATCATGTTGCGGAAATAGCCTGCAGCAATCTGGTCGGAAAGCTGAGGTTGAATGTTCGGGCTGGAAGGAAACCATACATCCAGCGGAGTGCCTGCTGTTGAGTTTTGTGCAAGATGCACATACTGACTTGTTCGTGAATAGCTGGCTTTAATCGATGATACAGTATTAATAATGTATGTGACAGCCATCCTGGGTTCAAGCGTCTCATAGGTATTAAAAAACTTCCCTTTATTATAAATAGTTGAATCGACAGGTTGATACAACTTATCAAAATGGTACACAAGAGCCTTGCCGATATTATGGAATGTGCTGAATCTCAATCCATACCTGAACCTCCAGTGTTGTCCGGCCGATTGTTCAGCCGAAAGATACAGACCATTTTCCAGCGCATACAGATCAGGTAATGTATACTCTGTAAATAAGCTATTATCGCCCAATCCTCTGGCACTTCCGGGTTCGAACTTATGCAGGGTAGACATAGCCCCAAAACCCAGCGTAATTTCAGGTGTCAGGTAATAACTAAAGCCGGCTTTTGCACCATAGTCGTTCATATGAGAGGACCACATAAATGAATTTGCATCTCCCTCGGGAGCACTCAGTTGATATTCATAACTGCTCTGGGAAAGAGAAAAATTACTAAAAAGTCTTGCTGAAAAAAGATGATTCCATCGCCCTGTTAAAGTTCTGTTTCCAAATTCCATTCCGGCATATTGGTTCCTGAACACATCCCTTCCATAATAACCCGAAAGATAAATCCTGTTCCGATCATTTATAATATGGTTAACCTTTGCATTCAAATCATAAAAAAATAACTTACTCTTGCGCAGCACTTCATCTTTTGCAAGGGGTAAGAAAATATCCGCATAGGTCCTCCTGCCTGATACAATAAATGAGGTTTTATCTTTTATAATCGGTCCCTCCAGGGTAAGCCTTGAGGAAATGGTTCCGATACCACCCGATCCTGAAAATTTCTTATTATTCCCTTCTTTCATTCTGACATCAAGCAGGGAAGACAACCTCCCGCCATATTCAGCAGGGATATCTCCCTTATAAAGCCTGATATCTTTAACAGCATCATTGTTAAAAACAGAGAAAAATCCCATCAGGTGTGATGCATTATAAACATTTGCCTCATCAAGCAGTATCAGGTTCTGGTCTGGATTACCTCCTCTGACACTAAATCCGGAGGCCCCCTCACTGGTAGCCTGCACACCAGGTAACAATTGAATTGCCTTGATTACATCCACCTCTCCCATCAGCGAGGGAATTCTCCGGATGGATTTTATAGGGAGTTTATTTACACTCATTTCAGCTCTTTCGACATGTGCATTGGAACCTTTTGCCATGACCGTAACTTCATCAAGCTCCTGTACCTGTGGATTTAACTCAAGATTTAAAGCCAGATCCCTGTCCAGCTTTACAGGTATTTCTCTTGACTCATAGCCTATATATGAAAAATGCATCAGATACTCACCGGGGAAAAGGCTGATTGAATAAAAACCGTATATATTTGTAACGGATCCTTTTTGAAGTTCTTCAACCATTACAGTTGCACCAATCAATGCTTCTCCGGATCCTGAATCTTTGATGTAACCGCTGACTGTATAACGCAGATTTGAATCGTCATCCGCTCTTAAAGTACCACCAGCACAGAAAAAAAGTAATAAAAGATGGAAAATCAACTGTTTCATAATATGGAAAAATCACTGACTAGATAGACAATTATCATACCGAATAGTTGTCAATCTGATACAAAGATTTAATTATTTAACTTTTAAAAAAAAGAAAAATCGGGGAACTATAGAAAGATGCCGGTGAGTGGGGCTGGGAGCCGGGAGCCGGGAGCTGGGAGCTGGGAGCTGGGAACTGGGAACTGCTCGCCCGTACCGAACGGTACGTTCCTGCCCGTCCGACCGGGTCATTTTATTTTCAGGTAATTCATAAGCCAGTCTCCCACTTCAGTGGTGGTGAAATTTCTGTCAGGATTGATTTCCGCGGTTACAACACCCTCCCGGAGTGCTGCTTCCACAGCATTTTTAATTTTTTTTTCTGTATTGGTTAATCCCAGGTATTCAAGCATCATACCCATCGATAAGATAGCTGCATAGGGATTAGCTATATTTTTGCCTGCTCCTTCGGGGTAGGAACCATGAACAGGTTCGAATAAAGCGTTATCTTTTCCAAGAGGCTGAAGGCAACATACCGATGGAACCTGTAATAACTGATGCTTCATCTGTAATAATATCTCCAAACATGTTTTCCGTCAGGATTACATCGAAATAAGCCGGATTCTGGATGATCCTCATGGCAGCGGCATCAACAAACATAAAATCCACCTGTACATCAGGATATTCTTTTGATAATTTCTGGACAGTATCCCTCCATAACCGTGAAGTTTCTAAAATATTTGCTTTATCTACCAGTGTTATTTTTTTTCTTCTTTTTTGAGCAGCCTGGAATGCCATATGACCGATCCTTATAATTTCATCAACAGAATAATTACATATATCATATGCTTCAGTGCCCTCCTTATTACGTCCTTTATCACCGAAATAAATTCCTCCTGTCAATTCCCGGTACACAACAAAATCAACATTTCTTACGAGCTGCTCCTTCAGGGGAGAACTATGGGTCAGCGTTGCATAAGTTGTAATTGGACGAATGTTTGCATACAAACCAAGTTCCTTACGTATTCTGAGAAGTCCCTGTTCCGGCCGGACTTTTGCAGAAGGATCAAGATCATATTTTGGATGCCCCACTGCTCCCATCAGCACAGCATCTGACTTTCTGCACATTTTCAGTGTTTCATCCGGTAAAGCAGTCCCGGTACTGTCAATGGCAACTGCTCCGATCAATCCTTTCTGAATATTATAACCTACCTTTTCATCTTCCATTAAGACCGGGAATAACCTGAGCGCCTGTTCAATAACCTCCGGACCAATTCCATCACCGGGTAAGACTGTAATATTAACCTTCATCTTGATTTAACTTGTTACAATGTAAAATGTATTTGTTGTTCAGTAATAATTCAGTTGTGCTTCAATAGATAATTTAATAGATAATTCGTTTGTTAATTCAATTGTCATTCGGTTGTCATTCAATTGTCATTCAATTGTAATTCAGTTGTGCTACTGTTATGCTTCGGTTGTGCTTCAGTTAAGCTTCTGTAGATAATTCAGTAGTATTTCAGGATCAATTGTTAAATTGTTCAATTGCTATTCTATAAGGTCATTTTTCTATAACAATTTAACCATTTAACACTTTAGCCATTTTTTTAGTCCTTCAGTCCCGGGCCGATTATGTGTGTGCGTCTTTAGAATCAAGTCATCCCGAAGGAGCAAAGCGACTGAGGGATCTCGTCGGGTCCGTGATAATCATTTTATAGAACACTCCAATTTTTTTTTTACCGTAATCGATAACGAGTTCCCTCCTCGCTACGCTTCGTCGGGATGACTCATTTCAATCTTAGATTATTCCACTCATACGATAACTCCGAGTCATCGTATGAGTGATCACACTCTTCACCCAAAACCCAGACAACCTTGCAACCTGCCTGCCCGCCTGGGACAGGCGGGTAACCTGTAACTTGCACCTTCCCTCAGCCTTTTGCCTTTGCCTTTGCCTTTGCCTTAGCCTTAGCCTTTACTTTTAAAAATGATTTCTTTCAATAATATTCAGCATTTTTTCAGTTGCTTTAATGGCAGCCTCTGTCTGATCTGCCTGTAAGCTCCTTGTCTTAAATTCCCTGTCCCTGTAATTCCATGTTATGACCGTTGCAACCAAAGCATCTGTCTTTCCGCCAGGTGGGATAGTTACCACATAATCAACCAGAACAGGTCGTTGCTTATTCAGTTTCTGGTAAATTTTCCAGACAGCCTTCATGAAAGCATCATATTGTCCGTCTCCCACGGCATTCTCCTCATAACAATGGCCATTTATCTCCACGCAAATATTTGCCATCGGCCTCAGTCCATTGGATAATGTGAGAGAATAACTCCTGATCCGGATAGGTTGAGTAGTTTCAACTTCTTCCAGTACATCTGAAATGATGTATGGAAGATCTTCCGTTGTGACATCCTCTTTACGGTCACCCAGTTCAATCACCCTTTCAGTTACTTTACGCATCGTATCAGGATCAAGATCAAGTCCCAGCTCTTCAAGGTTCTTCTTAACATTGGCTTTACCCGAAGTTTTACCAAGGGCATACTTCCTCACCCGCCCAAAACGCTCGGGAAGAAGGTCATTAAAATAAAGGTTGTTCTTACTGTCACCATCGGCATGAACGCCGCAAGTCTGGGTAAACACATTTGCTCCGATCAGGGGTTTATTATCTGAAATCCTGATACCTGAAAATGATTCCACCAACCTGCTGATCCTGGTTAATTTCGATTCATCCACACGGTTAACCACTTTCAGATGGTCATTCAGAACGGCCACTACTGATGACAGGGGGACATTTCCGGCTCTTTCTCCCAATCCGTTCACCGTCGTATGGATGCCATGGACACCGGCACGAACAGCGGCAAAAACGTTGGCAACGGCAAGATCATAGTCATTATGTGCATGAAAGTCCATGTGCACTCCGGGATATTTTTCAAGCATCATCCGGCAGAATTCAAAGGTCTGATCCTGGTTCAGAATTCCCAGTGTATCTGGCAGCATAAACCTTTCAATCTCCTCTCCCATCAAACCATCCATTAAAAAATTAACATAATCCCGTGAATGGATCATCCCGTTAGACCAATCTTCCAGGTACAGGTTCACTTTAATCCCAAGCTTCCTCGCATATCTGATCGATTGTTTGATATCAGCGAGGTGTTCATCAGGTGTTTTATGCAGTTGTTCCCTTGCATGCTTCAGGGATCCCTTCGACAAAAGGTTAACCACCTTCCCTCCCGCTCTTTGTATCCAGTCGAGAGATAACGTTCCATCGATAAAGCCAAGTATTTCCACCCTGTCCAGGAACTTGTGTGAAACTGCCCATTCAACGATTTTCCTGGCACATTCAAATTCTCCTTCGGAAACTCTTGCCGAAGCAACTTCAATCCGGTCAACCTTAACTTCTTC